>WFRL01000001.1 GCA_015486555.1 Candidatus Microgenomates bacterium
ATTTAATACTGCGTCATTCTGAGCCCCAGCGAAGAATCTAGCGAGCGAAGGCGAGCGCATGAGAGTGAACCCAAGTGTGAGTTGACACCCCTGCGCCTTCGGCTAGATCCTTCACTTCGCCTCTCGTCTCGTTCAGGATGACCTGGGGAAGGTGTGCCTTCGGCTAGATTCTTCACTCCGCTCAGAGTGACCTGGGAAAAGTTTTGAATTTGGATCATTTGAATTTAGAGTTTGTTTAGAGCTTAGGATTTCGGATTTAGGATTTATTCCTGTTTGTATCCTTGGTATTTGTGATTTGTTATTTTCTAACCTAGTTCCTCTAACCTAGCTCCTAGTTCCAATTACTAAGTTCCAAGATCCAAGTTCTAATTTCTATTAGAAACTACTTAGGGTGTAGTAAAATAAATGAGTTCGGATGTCCCTGTAGCTCAGTTTGGATAGAGCGCACCGCTCCGGACGGTGAGGTCGCAGGTTCGAATCCTGTCAGGGACGCCGAGTTAAGTTATAATAACCTGTTCTGCCGGGTGGTGAAAAGGTATCACGGCTGGCTCTGGACCAGTCATTCGGGGTTCGAATCCCTGCCCGGCAACCAATGAATAAAATAATTATTCAAGACCGCCGGCCGGTAGGGGAGGAAAAGTATATCTTAACTACCAACCGGCCGGCAGGTTTTAATTATTATCCCGGTCAGTTTGTGATGATAGGCGACACCATTAATGGCCAATTTGTCCGCCGGGCTTATACTTTATCTTCCCATCCAAGTGAAGACTTCTTAATGTTTTACATTCGCCGGGTGCCTGGAGGGAAGATGTCTAATCATCTTTTTAATAAAGAGATAGGGAGTGAGGTGGAGATTTCTGAGTCAATGGGGGTCCATCATAGCGGTCATTTTCAAGATCTGCCTAGGATTACTTATTTGGTGGCAGGATGCGGCGTGGCTGGGGTGAGGAGTTTGGTCCTAGAGTTTAAAAAGAGAAAAAAACAGCGAGTAGTTCATCAGGAACGTTACCAAGAATATCTGGTTTGGGCTGATTTATTTCGGAGGTATGCTGATTACCAACCGGTTTTGTCTCGGCAGAAAGTAGCTGGGATTAAAAATGGTCATATTGAGGATTATCTATCTTCCTGGCTGACAGATGAAACTGTCTATTACATCGTTGGCTCTCTGTCGTTTGTCCGCCAGATTGGCCAACTCGTCCGCCGGTCTGGCCTTAATTCCATAGACATTCACAGCGAGGGGTATTAGGTAATCGGAACTTAGAACTTGGAACTTAGAACTTAGAAAAAATAACCAAATCACAAATACCAAACTCCAAACAAATCCCAATAATCAATTTTCAAATAAAATAGAACTCGGAGCTTAGAACTCAATTAGTTAACGTGTCATCCTGAGGAGCCAGAGCGACGAAGGATCTAGCCGGAGGCGCATGGGGGTTGGAACTAGGATCTAGGTTAGAGGAACTAGGTTATCGGAACTTGAAACTCAGAGCTCAGAACTCAGTCGGAAAGAGAAAGACTTAGTCAGTCTAGAGTGAGTAAGAGCTTAGGAAAAACTTGACTGCTAATACCTTTGCGCTCGCTTCCGCTCGCTAGATCCTTCACTTCGCCTAGCGGCTCGTTCAGGATGACTCGGAGAAGAGGGGAGTAGCTCACTCCAAGAGGTGGAGTACAACCTCCTCTTGGGTCATTCTGACCCTCCGAAGCGGAGGGAAGAATGACACAAGAGGATGTTGTACCTCCTTCACAGCGTCATCCCGACTTGTCGGGATGACTCCCTTATTAAATGCTAAGTTCCGAGCTTAAAGTTCTAAGTTCTATCTTATTTGGTCATTGGTTATTGGATTTTATTTGAAAATTGATCATTAAAAACTGGTCATTTTTACTAAGTTCCAAGTTCCAAAGCTCCAAGTTCTGAGTATTATCATATAATGAACTATGGCTAATGGAACGATGGGGGGCGGTGGTTTGAAGCCGCCGACAGCGATTGAGGAAGGAAAAAGCGGTTCTTCTGGTGGCCAAAACCAACCGCCAGCTGATTTGAATAAACTCTTGAGTGAGTTAATGGAAAAAAGTGGCAGCCAAGGGGGTGATGGTCAGGAAGGAGTAGGGCAGGGGAAAGGAAATAGTAATGCTCTTCAAGGAGCTTTGTCTCCAGAAGAAAGGAAAAAGCAAGAAGAACAGAGGAGGAAGAAGGCTGAGTTGGAGGCCCGCTTAAAGCAGATTATTGCCCGCTACAACAGAATTCAGGAAGAAATTAAGGCTTATAGAAAACGGAAAGCTCAAGAAGAAGAAAAGAAGCGTTTGGCTGAGGAACAAGAGAAAGAAAGAAAAAAGAAGGAAGAGGAGGCTAAGAAAAGGCAAACTGTCCGCTTACCAGAGAGTCCGAAAAAAGGTATTTTAGCCCGTTTTCTCGGAAAGCTGTCTAGCGGCGGCGAGCAGGGGAGATTAAAGGAATAAGGTTGGACCAGTTGTCTTTAGCTAGGTAGGCAATGATTTCTTCTTTGAGTTATCTAGGGTCCATTCAATACGGACAATGAGTACCAGTACCTTACCCACATTTTTTATCCTGTAGGAATTAGTGTTTAAGGGGAATGTTGTAAGCCTTCCTTTGCTTGTTTAAGTTTTTCTAAAATGTTTCGTTTAATGTTTGGATCTTCTTCTATATATCTTAGTGCCATTTGATAACAAACGGTCGCCTTCTGATATTCATTAAGAGAAAGAAAAAGATTAGCTAGGTTTTCCCAAGAAAGAAAATCTGAAGGGTTGAGAACCAAGGCCATTTTATAATACTCAATTGCTTCATTGTATTTTCCTAACTCATTGTAGATGACACCAATATTATTATAAGTAGCATAGTATAGAAGCATAGTATAGAGGATTTATACCTATACTTTCTCTGTTATAATCTTGAGCTTTTAGAAATGAGATACTCTGTAAAAGAAAACCCCGAGTGATTTAAGGGGCAAGTCACGAGGAGAATGAATTCTTCTGCTTAAGTTTGTAATTTGTATTTGTAGGTAGGGGGCTGATTTTTTTAACAGGGCAATATTACCGAGTAAGGAACTTAATAATATCTTTTCTAGTGGACCCACCTTGTAGTATGCGTAGCGATAGGTATAGTTTTTATCGGAAGTGTGTCGAGAGGTTATCTGGCCGCTTTTTGTGTATTGGCGAATCGCTTGGAGTAAATCGGTTGAAGCAGGCCTGAATATATCATTAGTAGGATCAAAAGCGTACACGCCGCTGCCTATTTGTAAACCCAGAAAGGCATGTTCTACAGATGATACTCCGAATACTTTTATCTCAGGGGCTAATTTCCTCAAAAGATCGGCCGCAATAATAGCTTTGAGGTTACATTCAAACTCCCGGCTCTTGATAGCTTCAGTTAAGGAATAAGTTACTTTATAGGGATAGTGAGCGACTAATCGGAAAATTATTTCAGCTTTTTGATAAGGAGTGAGTTTTCCTTCCTTTTCTTCTCTCTTTTTAATTTCGTCACCAGCTTTTTTAAAAAGGATGTTTTCACCATAGTTATTTTTGAGGATTTCTATTGCTTGAATTGGAGCATATTCATCAAGAAGTCTCAAAAAAGCAGTGAAGCTTCGTTTTGGTAGTTTCATTTTTTCTTCTACTTCATCCAAACCATGTTCTAAAAAGGTAGATAGAAATTGTCCTTCTATGCCAGTGCGGCTTACTTCTTTTAAAGCCTCGTCGGTGTGAGGGGACAAAGAGTTTCTCTCTAAAATGAATTTGAGTACTTGTTGTTTAATTAAATTTCTCTTTCTCCAGATTTTAGTTTCAAAGACCTGCGTAAGTAGTTCTTTTTGACGACTCATTAGAGTATTAATTGTCTCGCTAAGGGTTTGAAGAATTGTTTCTAGATTTGGTGATAGGCCTCGATCAGTGATAATATCAATTACTCTAAAAGCTTCATCTTCCAATTTGTTTAGAATATATTGAGTAATGACAATCTCAGCTTCCCTAGTTTTGTCTTTTTGTCCTGTCATATCTCCACTGAAAGACCGAATAGCAAAACGAATATCTCTTATATTCGGGGCAACCCTAATGATTACTTTCATAGCATCTTCTTGATCCAAGTCTCCTTTTTCAATAGCTGCTATTGCTTCATGGAGTTCTCTAAGTTGGGGGTTAATCCCGTCAGAAAATAAGCGGGGCATACCTAATTGATTTGTTTCTACTCTTCTTAATTTGGTTTTAAGAAATCGTTCTGACCAATCCTCATACATATCCCAGTAGTTTCTCGGCGGCGGCTTTTTTCTCAATTTATACGAGGACATATCTTGTTCGTTTCTTAACGCAATGGTAGGATGATACTTGCCTAAGATAAAAAACCATAACTCTCTTTCGTATACCTTTTTTGACTCCTCCTCATTTTGAGGATAATGGAGTGTTTTCTCTGTTAAGTCTTCAAAGGGTATTCTTTCCTCCTTAAGTTCGAGGGTTTGAATGACTACTCCGAGTCTATATATCTCCATTAAGGTTTCTTCTAATTTTTTTCTGGCTTGGTTGTCTGTAATTTTTGTGTTTTTCAGTTCTTTGGCTAAGAGAATAGCGATGTCTTGAAGGGTTATACCGACCCTAGTTATATCCTCTTTAGTCTTTTTTCCCTCTTTTTGTCGTGTCTCCATGAATTGGCGAGTAACCATCATCACTTCCTGAAGGGTAGGGTTTTGTTTTAAATAAAAAGTTAAGGTTTCAGGGTCAAATTTAGGTTCTCCTTTTTTAGACTCTTTTATTGTTAAGCTGTTTATTTCCTTAGCTATGACTTTAATAGATGTTAGCCAAGAATACTCTTCCGTAATTTTGTTATCTCCTAGCTCTTGACTTAATGCTTCTTCGGTTTTGAGGTAAGACAATTTCTCTTCCTGTTGTCTGAGCATAAATTATGATAATTTGCCTTTTTAAATATGTCAATTTTATGGTTTTTTATGATTTCGCGGAAGGAGAAATTTTTTAGTCGGCTCTATAGAGGGTAGGGGGGAGGATGGATAAGTTCCTATAGTAAATATATGTACCTATAGTGTGGGGAGGATATGTTCCTATAGTATTTTCACGCGGCTTGTGAAAATAAAAAAACGATGGGCAGTCAGAAGAAGAGAAGTGGTCTTTAGGTTCGTGAGGAAAAATGCAACAAAAATTACCCTTTGTCCTAATGTGGAAAACTTTTTTTAGTTTCCCTTTTAAGTCGGGGATGGCGGACTTGAACCGCCGACCTCTACGTCCCGAACGTAGCGCTCTAGCCATCTGAGCTAATCCCCGGACTTACTAATTATAAATCC
>WFRL01000002.1 GCA_015486555.1 Candidatus Microgenomates bacterium
AAGCAAAAAGAAAAGTTTTATAAGAAATATCAATTTTATAACTGGGGGTCTTTACTTTTTCTGCCGTCATTATAAACCTAACCTCACCCTAATTCTCATCTATTTTAAAGATACCATCCCCCTCCCCTTTTTTCAAGCCAGAGTCTTCCCTAATCAAAAATAGGATTAAAAAGACGTTTCTCTAACTCAAAACTAAACTAAAAAAGCCAATCCAGTTAGAAGGTTTATAAAGTAAAACTTTCTTTCCAGTGCCCCGGTGTGACTTTAAAAATTAATTACCCCGTCATCCCGAGGAGTCTCCTCCAGCGGTCATCCTGAGGAAGGAAACGACGAAGGATCTAGCGAGCTGAAAGCGAGCGCAGGGGTCGGAACTCAAATTTGGGAGTACCCTCGTGCGCCTTCGGCTAGATCCTTCACTTCGCCTGTCGGCTCGTTCAGGATGACGTGTATATAGGTTTTACTTTATAACTTTAAACTTTACTAACTTTTATTAATTTTAGTTCGATTTTTTAATTAAGCAATACTTGCTAGAGTGGCTTTTCTCATAGAGAGAAATTTGCTAGAATGAAGTATGTTAGAGGTGGGCAAACGGCGGTTGATAAACACTATTTTAATCTTAGGCTTAGTCTTTTGGCTGACAGCCCTAGGAACAGTTTTACTTTTCTACCATAAATTAAAACAAAACCAACCCATTCTCTTTAGAAAGACAGTTCAAAAAAGAATCACTTCAACTATCTCAGTAGTCCCAACTCCCTTACCTACTCCCACTCCTTTACCTCTCAAACCAGAAAAAGTAACCCTTGACCCTATCAACGGTGATGTAATAAATAAATTTCTTCCTCTAACCTCAATTGACAAAACCAACCATCAGTTAAGTCTCCTTTACCAAGGGAAAATCTACACTTATATCTATACAGCGGCCACTAAGTTTTTCATCATTAAGAAAAATCTATCTACACCTCAAGATCTGAGCTATGCTCAAGCAGCTCAGTTGCTCGCACCAGGGATAAAACTAAAGCTGGCAGCCGACAAAAACCGAGTAATTACCTTTTTAATCCTCAGTCCCCAATGAAAAAGTGGCTAGTCAGTTTAGTTTTGCTCAGTCTTTTTTCAGTTATCTGGCCAACGAGAGTTAGAGCTGAAGTCGGCGTCAAGTGCGGTTGGGCTTGTACCCCAGGAGGAGCAGTTTGTAAACCTAACAAGGCTGGTGATACTTACACTTGGATCGGCTGGTGCGGCGATGGTAGCCGGGGCATCTGCGTTGATAAGTGCATTGGTTCTATAAATACTACTGTCTACTGTAATGGCCATGCTTACGCTATTTCTTGCCCTTCTTACACCAAGGTAAGTAATGGCTGTTGCAATAATACTCGCCCCACTGTAACACCTACTCCTACACCCTCCCCAACTCCAACCATCGTTATCTCACCCTCAGCTCCACCACAGGCTCCTTGGGGAGAAATTCAGGTTAATCCTAAAACAGGGATAGCAACCGAAGGTGACTGGTGCCATTACCATGTTTTCTTTGAATGGAACTCAGCTGTTGAAAAGGCCAAGGTTACTTACCAAACGGAAACGCTTCAAGGCCAAAGCCAAGGCGAAATAACTTGGTGCGCTCCCAACCATAATGATTGTCGTTTTTGGTCACCTATCAGCCGTCACCAACCTGTAGAGGCCAAAACCCTAAGTAACCAGCGAACCATTTACCGACTCTATGCCCTCACCCCTAGAGGTCAACTTCTCCTTTCAACCGATTCTTTCCAATGCAACAGCCCATCACCAACTCCTAGTTTGACCCCCTCCCCATCACCATCAGCAACTCCAACACCATTACCAACCCTCACTCCTTCTCCAACACCCACCCCAACACCAATACCTAGATGGAAACTAATCGATGGTCAAGCTCATTCAGCTAATGGTTTCCCTCAAGCTGAAATTATTAACCAAAACCTTCCTCCTTTATTAACTTACCAAACACCCCTTAGTTACACGATAGCTGGAGAAGAACCTATCATCCAAGGCAGCATTTTCGAAGATGGAAGTTACACTAATCTTCTGCAAACTTCCTTTCTCTCTAGTTTTAATTCTTTAAGTCAACAATTAGCCCCCCGAGTCAAATTAGAGGGAAAAGAAACGTTCACCAGTCAAGAAGTGAATCAAGCTATCAGTCTCAGTCAGCAAAACTCTGGCACTATCCTTATTAACGGCAACTTAGAATTTAATCAGTTGAAAAACACTTTTAAGCATTTTCTTTTCTTGGTTAGGGGGGAAACAAAACTAACTACCGATATTAGACCAACTGAAGAAAGTTTCCTTATTAGTAAAGGACCTATCCAAATAGCTTCCAATGTCTCCCATTTGAGAGGTGTTTTTATCAGTTACTCGGGCATAAACAGTCAGGCAACAACTCTTCAGCTTCAAGGGGGAATTATTGCTAAGAACTCAATTGGTCTTTCTCTTAGTAATGGAAGCTACACTATCCAACCAGATAACAAACTTCTCTTTGATTTAGTTACCTCTCCCTTCTTTACTAGCAAGAACTTCAGGATTTTTTACCTTCAAGAGAAGTCGCCTCAATTTTAAACTTTATCATTTTAGTCATTTTTTTTATCCAACAACGCTGTTTTCTCACTAAAGAAACCTCAGCTTTAAACCATTCGTCTTTCATCTCAGTCAGGTCTAACTTCCCTTGCAAAAAAGAGAGTATTTGACGATAACCTGGTGATTCTAAAGGAATTATCTCCTGGCCGTAATTTTTAACCAGTTTCTTAGTCTCTTCTATAGCCCCAGCCTTCAACCTAGTTTCAATCCGTCGTCGTAGTCTTAAGAAAAGCTCATCATCAGGCCGGTCCAAGAGCAAAACCTTTCTCTTTGACTGAAAAAGTTTATCTACTTCCTTTCTTTCTCCCCCAGGAAGAGAACCAGCAGTTAATCGTTCATACCATCTAATTAGTCGGCGGCGGTTAAACCAATCTGCCTGGCTCATTCGTTCTTTTACCCTTTTATCCAAACGAAGAAGCTTCTCTTGTATTTCTTTTAACTCCATCTTAGCTGCCTGCCGACGCCATTTTTTATCCTCAGCTGTAAAAACAGCTTCATACTGGCCACTAAGTAAGCGATAAAACCAATGGATGGTTCCTCCTACTAAGATGACCCCTCGATGACGATCTTTAGTCTCAGCCACCCAAGCCGGCAGATAACGCAGCAATTCATGTAAACTAAACTTGGTCGAAGGCTCAATCAAACTTAAACCATAAAGACGAAAACCGGCAGGAGAAGAGAAAAAACTTAAACAACCACGATCAGTAAAACTAAAGGTCTCCGGGATATCCTTCCCACTCACTATATCAGTACAGCGGTAAACCTGACGACTATCCAAGGATATTAAATCAAAAGGCAAGTAACTAGCTAATTTAAAAGCTAGATTTGTTTTACCAGTAGCTGTTGGCCCCAAAAGAGCAACTAGTTCAGAAGGAGAAAGTTGCTCTAATAACTTCTTAGGAGTTATAACTTTCATTTCCTCTTTTTATTAATAAATCTATTTAAAATTTGAAAACGGCGCTTTTTAACTAAGTAAGACACATCATCAGGAAAAATTTTAGCGGCCACCGTTCGAGGACGAGGAGAATAAAGAGCAATATAAGCTATTGACCAATTTACCTCTCTGGCCAGCTGAAGGGTAGCTTGGAAATCTCTCTCTGTCTCAGTTGGAAAGCCAACTATAATATCAGTTCCAATTCGAGCCTGGGGAATTCGCTTTTTTATTTTTCTAACTAGATTCAGATACTCTTCGGCGGTGTACCAGCGATTCATTAAAGTTAGAATGCGATTACTTCCCGATTGGACAGGAAGATGAATATAACGGTCTATAACTGGATTAGCAGCAATGGTCTCAATTAATTCCTCGTAAAAATCCCAAGGGTTAGAGGTAAGAAAACTAATTTTTTTTAATTCCTTATATTTGACCAACTTTTCCAATAGAATAACAAAAGGAGGTTTATTCTTGTAAAAATGGTAGCGTTCTTCAAATGTCGGCATTTTACTTCCCAAAGAAACTTCTTTCCGCTTACCTATTTTTACCTTTTCCAAGCCGTAACTGTTTACATTTTGCCCTAATAAGGTTACTTGAGAGTAACCAGCTTTAATAGCTTCCTCAACCTCCTTCAAAATATCAGCCATTGGCCGGGAACGTTCTCTTCCCCGAGCTAAAGGAACTACACAGTAGGTACAAAAACTATTACAACCGTTGGAAATAGGAATCCAAGCTGTCTTTTTATCTTTCCGAGTCGGCCGATATTTAAACTCAATTTTTCTCTTATCAAGAAATTCATCAACCATTGGCAGTTTTCGTTTTAAATACTGATGAGAGTGGTAAAGAAGACAGCCGGTTAGAATTAAACGAGGTCGGTGGGGTAATTTAGCCAAGGCTGTTGCTAAACCAATTACCCTATCCTCAGCAGTTTGGCGGATAGCACAGGTATTAATAATCACCTCATCCGCTTGACTAACCTCAGCTGCCTCTTGCCAACCTTGCTGACGGTAATAAGTAATTATTCGCTCACTATCACTTTTATTCATCTGGCAGCCGAAAGTATAAACGTAAAACTTCCTTCCTTTTCCCATCATGAGGTAATTATAATAGATT
>WFRL01000003.1 GCA_015486555.1 Candidatus Microgenomates bacterium
CAAAGCCGGTAAAGTCTCATAATCGCTGCTGCTTGCACTTTTATTCTCAACCTTGTGCATCACCCCCGTTTGAACATCAAATGAAAAAAGAACTGGTGCAATTGAAATAGGCTGAGACACAGTTGGTGTAGGTTCAATAGTTGGAGTAGGAATAGGAGTTGGCGAAGGAACAGAAGTTGGGGTAGGAGCTATAGTAGGAGACGGCGAAAGTGGCTGAATAACTAGTGGCTGACCAACTCCACTTAGAATATCTTCTCCTCTTACATTTACATTAGTATCAGTTGTGCTCCCTACTTTGTAAACTAACTGAAAAGTTTTTACCCCTCTACTATGCGGGTCAAAGTAAATAGGAAAAGTACCAATATCATAATATTTCTTTCCCAATGACTTAGTAAGATGAATATTAGTTATGCTTACTAAGGCCACTCTTCTACTCTTGTCTAAACTCTTTTTCACCACTTGAGCAGATCTTCCTAAACCCATGCCTGGAGCGAATATTATCGGGTGAAACGATACATCTTGAGGGTAAGACAAAACAAGATCAACACTATCCACTTTAACATTATTGGTGACTAACCTTACTTCTATATCCACCGTCCTTCGTTGATTACTAATCACCTTATCACTTTCCTTAATTAGACTTAGTGTCGTTCCCCCTTTAATAGGCGGGGAAGGAATTATAGTTGGGGGAATAGTAATAGTCGGCGGCGGCGAGGGGCTCACCGGGGGAATTGGGGTTAGTGTTGGAGTTGAAGACTGGATAATTAAATCACCACTTAAGCCAGATAGAATATCATATTCTTTCGCCTCATTACCTTCCATCATATCCACAACATTAATGAAACCACCATTAGAATCGGCTCGACCATGATTAACTACAAACTTATAACTATTATCTGTTCCTAAAGCAAAATTAATAGTAGGTAACCAATTTGTTTCTGTCCCACCCGCTGGGATAGTTAAACCACTCATAAAAAAGAGGTCAAAGACATAACTCTTCCTTCCCTGATTGGCAGTAATCGTCCCTGCTGGTAAAGAGGGTTTGTTAACTATCTCTAACATTTTTCCACTTCCATTAGTAGCTACTAACTCAAAGCGACTACCTACTACCCGCACTTCATGCTGGGTTAAGTTTCTCAATTTAAGAGATATTCCTACTACCTTTTGACCACTTACCTCATTGATCCCCGCCGTAGCTACCAATCTTACCGGTCCTTGAGGAAGACCCGCTTGTTGGGGAAACATGCGCAGACCTCGTTGCTTACTAATGAAGGAGACAATAAAAAGAGCTGTAAAACCAACTAGGAGAGCTAAATAATTAAGAATTAACCTCTTTTTCAAATCCATATGGTTTGATAATAGAATAAAGTAAATTATTTTGTCAAGTTTAATTGTTCTCTAACCTTTTGAGGTCAGCTTCTACCATTATTTGGACTAGTTCCTGAAAGGAAGTTTTTGGCTGCCAACCTAATTTTTTCTTAGCTTTGCTGGCATCACCCACTAACATTTCCACCTCAGCCGGGCGCATAAAACGAGGATCTCGTTCTACATAATTTTGCCAGTTACTAATCCCTACTACCGCAAAGGCAAGTTGAACAAATTCCCTGACACTATGTGTCTCCCCAGTAGCAATAACATAATCTTCCGGCTTATCCTGCTGTAACATTAACCACATAGCTTCAACATAATCAGGGGCATACCCCCAGTCTCGTTTGGCATCTAAATTACCTAACACCAACCTCTCACTCAAACCCATTTTAATCCGAGCTATCTCATAAGAGATTTTCCGAGTTACAAACTCTAACCCTCGTCTGGGAGACTCATGATTGAAGAGTATGCCTGAAACAGCAAATAAATTATAACTTTCCCGATAGTTAACAGTAATCCAATGACCATAAACCTTCGATACCCCATAAGGCGAGCGAGGATAAAAAGGTGTTCCTTCGTTCTGGGGCACTTGACGAACCTTACCAAACATCTCTGAACTTGAAGCTTGATAAAACTTAGTATCTGGTTTTACCTTCCGAATCGCTTCCAAGACACGAGTAACTCCTAAAGCTGTTACTTCACCAGTTAGAACCGGCTGATTCCACGAAGTGGGAACAAACGACTGGGCAGCTAAATTATAAACCTCATCGGGCTGAATCTCCTTAATGGCTGCATCTAAAGACCCTTGATCAATTAAATCTCCTTGGACTAACTCTATCTTTTCTATTATTTTCTCTATCCTCTCAAAATTCATAGTGCTTGTCCGCCTAGTTAGACCAAATACCTGATAACCTTTAGTCAATAGAAACTCTGCTAAATAAGACCCGTCTTGACCTGTAATCCCAGTTATCAGGGCTCGTTTTGACCTAACCATAAACTCATTATACTATAAAGCTATGTCTAATAGTCACTCAGCTACTTTCTGGAGAAAATACTCTAAAAAACGCCTCAAAAAAATCTTTACTCGTCACTACATACCTACTCTTCCTGAAAGCAGTTGGGGGAAAAATATTATCATCATCTTAGTAGCTATTTTCAGCTTTTTCTTTATCTCAACCCTAACCTATCTCTCACTCGTTAGTTTAATTCTTAATCTCCGCTACTACGCCACTCAGGTAGTTCTTAAGAATCAGCCTTTTAAGATAACCAGAATTGTCCTTACTTCCATCGCTTTTAATCCCAACCTCCAAGGTTCTACCAGATATCCCCAGTTTGGATTGGTTATCCCCAAAATTGGGGTGGACGCTCCTATAATCCCCCATGTAGATCCCAACAACTATAAGGGATATATGAAAGTATTAAAAAGAGGAGTAGCTCTAGCTCAAGGATCAAGTTATCCTAATGAAAATGGCGTTAGCTACATTTTTGCTCACTCAACCAACCTTAACCCTTATTGGATAAGCTACTACAATGCTATCTTCTACCTCCTTAACAAACTAAAAAGAGGAGATCAAATTTTCATTTGGTATCATAACAAAAGGTATACTTACACTGTCAAACGTGTCCTTATTACCTCAAAAGATGACAAAAGTTTTCTCTTTTCCTCCCATAAAAAACTTGTTCTCCAAACCTGTTACCCGCCAGGCACCAGCCTTAAACGACTAATAATTATCGCTTACCCTCCTGATTATAGAAATGATAAAGAGAGATAGCTATCAGAGGGGAAATAAACAAACCAAGGATTAAAATCCAAGTGGGAGTTCCTGTTTCAGGCTGTATCTTCATATTTAACCCTACTTTAAGGAAACACTTCCCTTCCCCACCTGCAACATTTCCTTGTTCATCTTTAACATACCCTTTTACAAGATGACTTTTATTATTCAATTGAAGGTTAAAGGTATTTTCCCTTTGCCAACCATAATCTTCCCCATCAACCACCAACCTATATAAATAACCACTTCTTGGAGACTGAGCCACAACCCTTACCTTTTGTTTTCCTCCTCTCTGATTGATAACTTCTACCTTCTTACATTTTGGAAAAGATACACTTTCCTCCTCTTTCTCCTCTGGCCTATAGCGGCGAACTCCAAACATAACTAGATTTTTTCCTGTTTTTAACTCTATCTCCTGAGGAGGGGTTGTATTTTTCCACCCCTTTCTAGTTTCTGACCAAATTTGTAACCACTGGCCTGGCTCAAGGGTAACTAAAGAACTGCACCCACCATACAACCAATTAAAGATAGTAGGAAAACATTTTTGGCTCGCTCGCGCAGTCACTGTTTTCACTTTCTTACTCTTACCAACTTTATAGTGCACCTGCCAATCTAAACCTTCTTCTCCAAAACCTCTTATTTTATTATCATCTCGATCATTGAAGACCACTACTTCTAATGTGGCAACAAAACCCTTAGATTGTTGGTTGTTCCCACTCACCTGAGGTGTTGGGGTTGGTTGAGTTCGAAGTCGTTTGACTTTTGAGGGTCGGAAAAAGATAACCCCTCCAACGAACCGTAACAAAAAGAAAAGAAAAAGGAATAGTAAAGTATAACCTATAACTCTCTTCATTTCCTATAGTATAACATAATCCAGCATCCACTAATGGAATCAGAATAAGAGAGGAGTAATTGATCTCAGTTTGTAAAGTTAGTAAGTTCATAAAAGTTATAAAGTGAACATTATCAGAACTTAGAACTTGGAGCTTGGAACTCAGTAAAAGTGACCAATTTTCAATGATCAATTTTCCAAACAACTAAAACGGTCATCCTGAGGAGCTACAGCGACGAAGGATCTAGCGAGCGGAGCGAGCGCAAAGGTACTAGCACTTAAGTTTCTTCTAAGCTTTTACCTTACAAAGTTATTAATTGTTTTTAACCTAGTTCCTAGTTCCAATCCCCTACGCCTTCGGCTAGATTCTTCACTCCGCTTCGGAGTGTCAGAATGACCTGGCAAGGAGGTTGTACCTTCCTTTTCCACGTCATCCTGAACGAGCCGCCAGGCGAAGTGAAGGATCTAGCCGAAGGCGCATGGATGTGCTCACAAGCCTGGGGGTCAAATTCTTTGCGCTTCGCTAGATCCTTCGTCGCTCTGGCTCCTCAGGATGACTTTATAGACAAGGTTTAGAATTTAGAGATTAGGACCTGCCTGTGCCGGCAGGCAGGTTTGTTTAGGATTTAGTGCTTTTCTTACCTAGATCCTAGTTCCTGGTTCCAGATAAACTAAGTTCCGACCTCCGAGCTCCGAGCTCTGATAATTTCTGATAATTAAAATTAAGATTTTAAAATTTGATTTGATTAAAAATTAAAAATTTCAAATTAAAAATTAATTCCCTAGTCCCTAGTCCCAATACCTACCTCGGTTTCCTCCAAGACATCCATTTACACTTAGGATAATTACTACAGGCATAGTAACGCCGGCCCTTTCTTGTTCTCCGAATAATTACTTCTCCTCCACACTCCGAACATTTCAAGCCTGTTTTCTCAACGTACTCACGGGTATAATTACATTTAGGATAATTACTACAAGAAATAAACTTACCATACTTTCCAATCCTAATTACCAGCTCACCGCCACATTTAGGGCATTTTTCTCCTATTTTTTCAACCTCAATTTTTACCCGCTCCGCCTTCGTTTTTACCTCACCAAGCAGAGGCTCAAACCACTTCCAAAAATCAGCTATTAACCTCACCCACTTTTTTTCTCCCTGAGCTATGGCATCCAAACTATCTTCCATTCTAGCGGTAAAGTTATAATCCATTACCTTAGGAAAATAACGTAGAAGAAACTCGGTAACAGCTTTACCCAAGTTAGTCAGTTTAAATTTTTTCTCCTCCTTTTCTACGTACCGCCGCTCTCGAATCTTACTTAAGATGGGAGCATAAGTTGATGGTCGACCAATTCCCATCTCCTCTAGTTTTTTGATAAGGGAAGCGTCAGTATATCTTTTGGGGGGAAGGGTAAACTTTTGTTCAGGAATCAACTTTTTTAAAGAAACACTTTCCCCTTCTTTTAGGTGTTTAAAAAAAGGAAGTTCTTTATCTTCTTTTTCACTTACGCTAAGCTGACGCCAACCGGAAAAAAGAGTTCGCCAACCCCGTCGACGAAAAAGGGCTGTATTACCTTCTTTTTTCCCTCCTATTTCGACCACTAACCGCTCACCTTGCCAATCAGCCATCTGCGAGGCCAAGCTCCGTTTCCAAATCAACTCATATATTTTCCCTTCATCCCGAGAAAGAGACCTAACTTGTGATGATTGAGGTTTAATTTCTACTTTTGTGGGTCGAATAGCTTCATGAGCTTCCTGAGCTAATTTACTCTTGCGGCGATAAATATTGGGCCGAGGTGGCAAATATTCATCTCCATAATTATTTTTAATGAATTGTCTCATCTCCTTCAGTGATAATTCAGCCAAGTTAAAAGAATCAGTTCGATGATAAGTAATCAACCCCTTTTCATAAAGGGCTTGAGCTGTCCTCATTGTCCTAGAAGCATTAAACCCATACTTTATAGAGGCTAACTGCTGGAGGGTTGAAGTAATAAGGGGAGGAGCTGGATGGCTAGTAATTTTCTGCCTTTTTAGAGATGCTATGTGGTAGCTGCTTTTTTCTAACCATTTTAAAAGCTTCTCCAGCTCAGCTTTACTATGTATCTTAACTTTCCCGGCATTAATTTTAACTAACTCAAACTTATCCAGAAGTTCCTTCTCTCCTAAAAACCGAGCTTGAACTTGCCAGTACTCTTGAGGCTTAAAGGCTTGTATTTCTTTCTCCCTTTCATATATCAAACGAACTACAACTGATTGCACCCGGCCGGCCGACAAGCCTCGGCGCACTTTGTACCATAACAATGGGGATAATTTATATCCCACAAGCCGGTCCAACAAGCGGCGGGCCTGCTGGGCCTGAACTAAATTTCCATCTATCCTCCCAGGATGCCTCAAAGCCTTTTTAATCGCCTCCTGGGTTATTTCGTGGAAAGTAATTCTCTTTACTTGAGGAACCTTTTTTAACTTGTCGTGGAAAAGATAATCTAAATGGAAAGCAATTGCCTCCCCTTCCCTGTCAGGATCTGTAGCTAAGATAATTTCTTCTACTTCTCGAGCTGCTGAAAGGAGAGAATCAATAATTTTCTTTTTATCCTCAAGATACTCATACTGGGGTTGGAAGTTTTGAGAAACTAATATCCCTAGTTTTTTAGCTGGCAGATCCCGAATATGACCATAAGAAGCTAAAATCTGAAACGAGTTGGGTAAAAAACGCCCTAATGTTCTTGCTTTGGTAGGAGACTCAACTACGATTAATTTCTTTGACATACTTTTGATTATACAC
>WFRL01000004.1 GCA_015486555.1 Candidatus Microgenomates bacterium
ATCGGATCGTGGGTTCGAATCCCACCCCTTCCGCCTTCGCCCCAGCTACGGCGTGATAAACAACTCCTACCTAATACCCTCTGATAATCATTCCTAAAAATGGTTCTTGGAGGAGGTAAAGGTAATAAGAAAAACGGCCAACTTGGAATAAAATAGTTTTAACTCCCTCAGTTAATCTCTTAATGAGAGCGTACCCTAACCAAACTCCAGCTAAAGCTAAAAGAAAGTCAGAAAAAACCCAACCTAAAGAGTAACTCTCTCCAACTAGACCAAGGATTAAAATAATTAGCCCCAAACCCCATTTCCGAGAAAACAAAGCCAAGATCTCTTCTGTTAAAACCATTCCTAAAACAAACTCAGCTAAACGGGCAGGAAAGTTCACCCACCAAAAAGTAGCTGAACCAGCCGCTCCAATGGGACCAAAAAATCCAGCCCTCCAAATGAGAAAACGATAAAGGAAGGTAAGTATCAAAGCTCCACTTAACAAACCTCGATTGTTATATTTCTTTTTAAACCAAAAGAGTAAAGGAAATAAGAGATAAAGCTGAACAATTACTCCAATAAACCACCAAGTTCCATCAAAGATAAACATATTTTTATTACCTAACCATCGGGGAAAAATCAATAGACTTTTCAGGTAATTCTCCAACGGATAAAAGGATAACCATTGGTGAAAAGTCAAGGAGCGATGAAAAATAAACAACCAAATCGCTCCGCTGCCTAAATGGACTAGTGGGTGGGCTAAAAAATAGGCTGGGTACAGCTTTTTAATTTGGTGCCACATTCCCTGATAAAGTAATCCAAGATTATCTATCTTGAGATGAAGGTATTTCTGAGTTAAACCATAACCACTGAGAACAAAGAAGATATTTACTCCCAGAAAACCAGGCCAAAGGCACAAACTTAGAAAGTACTTCGGCCGGTTAAGAATTAAGGGGCTCAATTGATTCCACCAGTTAACTAACCCTTTACCAACTGGCAGAATGGCATTTTCTGTCCAGGCAGCTTGAAGGTGATAGGCGACTATTAAAAGGATAGCCAAACCTTTTAAGAAGGTTGTTTCCTTTCTACTCATTTTCTTCAACGATCCCGCTAATAACCATAGCTAATTTGAAGGGGTGGTGGCGGAGAAGACTTCTCTTAAGGGGATCAGCTGAAGACTTTTGATAACGTTTCTCATCTATTAAGGCGGCCCGAATTACTCGTTTATCCTTACCCAAGTCATCTTCTACTGGACGCTCACCTTGCTGACGGTACCATTCTTTTACTTCCTGGCTTATAGGCTGACTATTAATAATAATGTAGTCCAGCGGCCGCCCCAGGTACTTTTCCAAAGTTACTAAATGATCCTTAGCTGTCATTCCACCAGTTTGGCTTTTAAGGGTCATCAAATTCATAATCATAATTAACCGAGCCTTCGTTTTAATTAAGGTTTCTTTAACCTTATCAATAACTAAATTAGCAATAGTGGAACCAAAGAGATCACCTGGCCCAAAGATAATGTAATTGCTTTCCAAGATTACCTTTTTGGCCAAGGGACTAATCACAGCTGGTGGAGTAACCTCTAGTTTAACAATTCGTTCCCCTTCTTTTAATCCATACTCCTCCATCTGATGTTCAGAAATTATCCGCTGGCCGGAGGAGTAAGTAGCTACCAACTTAACTGGAGTCAATGAAATGGGGAAAACCTTCCCCTTTAAGTGAAAGATAGCATTAACAATCTCTAGGGCTTTAGTCTCTGAACCGTAGATATCACTAAGAGCAGTCAGAATTAAGTTCCCCAAATTATGCCCTTTAAGTCCTTTTCCTTTAGTAAAACGGTAAAGAAGCAAGCGGGTTAAATATCTATCCTTTTCTTCATCCGCTAAAGCGGCAATACATTGACGTAGATCACCTACAGGCAAAAAACCAAACTCATCCCGCAGACGGCCGGTTGAGCCACCATCATCACTAACTGTGACTAGGGCTGCTAACTCATAAGGTAACTTCTTCAACCCGGAGAGAGCAACAAAGGAACCAGTTCCGCCACCAACAATTGTTATTTTAACAGCCATCCTTTTAAAAGCCAAACTCAGCCGGACTAACATAAAAAGGGATTATCCGACCTTCCTTATCTATTAAAGCTACGGCTAAAGGAAGATGGTTAAGCTTAGTTTGAGATAGGAAAGCAGCTGAAGTAGCTATTTTATTACCTTTATCCAACCAAATATAAACATCCTCTACCCGTTTAAGACCTACTCCTTCTAACTTTAAAACAGGAGGCGAATACTTTAAATGCAATTTAGTTTTATAGTTATAAATAGTTAAAGGGATACTCCAGCTTACTTGCCAAGGGCCGATGATTACTCTTACTAAACCCGAGCGGGCAGCTGCCGGTATACGGACAGCTATTTCTTTATCTTTCCACCTAAGGATGTCCGTCGGTGAAGCGGCTACTCCAGGAAAGATAATTCGGCTTTCCTTGGGGTTGTTGCCCAGATTTTTTCCTTGAATGAGAATAACATCACCTGACTTGCCGACAAAAGGTATTAACTTGTCAATTTGGGGCGGTTGGGAGGGAATTGGACCATAAGTTTTGATTGGCCTAATTGGAGTAGGATTAGGAGCAGCTGAGGAAGGCAATTTAGTTTGCTGTTGCACCAGCAGGATAGAGAGAGGAATAAGAAAAATAAAACCAATAACAAGAGAAAAAAGTAAAAAAGTTGTCAGGGGAATAGTATTAACTTTACGAATAAGGTTCATACTTTATTTTACCCCTTCTCTTTAATAATAACCTGTTTATTCTGAGCATCAAGGATAATAGCAAATCTATCTACCATTCCTTTGCGGCCAATTAGGGGTTGAGTAGCCGCCGCTTGGGTAAAAACAACTGGCAAGGTTACTTCCTTCTCCCCCATCTTCACTACCATGTCTCCTCTGTAAGCAAAGCTGGTTGTATTTCCATAACCAGTAAAGACTGTTCGAGGCATAAAAGCCAAATTATATCCCATAGCTACAGCCATCTCTCGCGGTAAAGAAGAAACCACTGCACCAGTGTCTAACAAGAAATGAATCTTCTTATAACCACTTTTCGTTCTTACTTCCAAGTTAAGTTCCGGCTCACTTACTATCCCTATTCCCTGGAGCAAACTCAATTTATAAGGAGCAACATAAAGAATATCCTTACGAGAACTTAGGAGGCGACGAGAAATTAAATGGCTAATTAAAAAATAACTTATAAATGAGAAAAAGGCAAGGATAAAGACAAAAACACTTATCCTCATCAAGAAATCAAGATAATCTTTTGGACTAAGTTTGTCCTCTAGATGAATATAATTTTCACTTTCCTCTAAGTTACTCTCCATACTTTAATATTAGCTAATGACGTATAATAAGACAAATGTTGTTAACAATAATTCTTATTTTTCTTTTGGGTGAAGGGGTAACCTTAGGCTATCTTATTTGGAGATTCCGTTTTCTCCTCCCACCAGAAACTAAAGGATGGCTAGAAACACTCACCCAGCATCAGGAGGAATTAAAAGAGCTAACAAAAACACAGAAGAAAATATTAGTTGAGATGGAAAGACTCGAGTACCAATTAGAAGAAAGTTACCTTGTAAGCAGTATTGTCCGCTTTTCAGCTTTCTCTCAAATCGGAGCTAATCAAAGCTTTTCTCTCTGTTTACTTAATGATAATCAAAGCGGAGTTATCCTAACTAATATCTTTACTAACCAAGCTAGTCGTCTTTACTTAAAAAGAGTTAAAAAGGGCCAGCCGCAGATCCCTCTTAGCCCTGAGGAAAAAGAAGCTTTTCAAAAAGCAGTCCGCCAGCTCAAGTTAATTAAAATTAGCAGTAGACAGTTGAGTAAAATTTAGGTACAATCTAATTATGTCAAAAAAAGAATTAGGAATCTTAATAATTGTAGCCTTAGCGGGAGCAATCTCAGGCGCTTTAAGCGGCCGGTTAGTCTTAGCCAAATTAAACAACAAAAACCAAACCCCCCTTATAGTTTCACCACCTTCTCCTCCACCAGCTGAAAAAGTAGCCTCAGAAACCGACGGCCCAAAGACAGAGGTCTGTCCCTTAAATGGCAGCTTACATACCAAAAAGGAAAAGGAAATGTGGCAAAAAAGACGGCCGCTGTTCGTAATGATTGAGAATCACCAAGAGGCCAGGCCGGTAGCTGGGTTAAGTAATGCCGATATTATCTATGAGGCGGTAGCTGAGGGAGGAATTACTAGGTTTGGAGCTGTTTTCTACTGCTCCCAAGCCAAAGATATTAAAATTGCCCCAGTTCGCTCAGCTAGAGTATACTTTGTCCGCTGGGCAGCTGAGTATGGTCAAGAACCTGTTTATGTTCATGTTGGTGGAGCCCATTGTGATCCTCGAACAAAGGAAGGCTGTCTCAACGGAGCAAAAGCAGATGCCTTGGGTCTAATTAGGAAATTAGGTTGGCAAGGAACAAATGATCTTAATCAATTTTCTGTTGGTTTCCCAACTTTTTACCGGGATATAAACCGCCTAGGCCACCCTATTGCCATTGAACACACTATGACTACTTCTACCTATCGATTATGGAAATATTTAGCCGATAAGCGGCAGCTAACTAATGTCGATAAAGAAGGTACTCCCTGGGATGAAAATTTTCGTCCATGGAAATGGCAATCCGACTCAGATGTCAAGGAAGGTACTGTAAAAGAGATAAGCTATAGTTACTGGCCAGGTTATTCGGCTTATAACGAAAAATGGGTTTACCTAGGAGGACAGTATCAACGTTACAACGGAGGACAACTAAGTGTCGATTACAATACTAAAAAGCCACTTACCACTAAAAATTTGATTATTCTCTTTGCTCGAGAAAGTAAAGCTAATGACGGCTATCCAGGAAATGTCCATCTTGTTTATCAGAATGTCGGTAAAGGAAAGGCTTTAGTCTTTTATAAAGGCCGGGTCATTAAGGCTAATTGGAAGAAAAAGAGTATTGACTCCCGAACTATTTTTACTGACAATCAAGGCAAAGAAATAAAGTTCGTCACTGGTAAGATATGGATCTCAATGCTGCCCTCAGGGAACCAAGTTAACTACTAACCTTATGAGGAAAAACTTTTTGGCTGATATCATTACCTCAAAAACAAGAATTAAACTATTAGCTCTATTTTTTAACCATCCAGGGGAAAAGTTCTTTGTCCGTCAGATCACCCGCCAAATAAAGGACGAGATTAATGCTGTTCGCCGTGAACTTCAACGTTTTGAAACGGCACATCTTTTAATTAAGGAACAACGAGGCAATCGTCTTTTTTATCAACTTAATCCTAGATACTTTCTCTATGACCAACTCCAGTCAATAATGGGCAAAACCTCAGGTTTAGGCTACGATATTTGGCGGCGGCGGAAGCAACTGGGCCAATTGAAATTTGCTTTCATTTCCCGGCGTTTACTCAACAAAGCCCCTCACAACCCTCAGGCTATCGACATTGTTTTTATTGGCCGTTTAGTGATGACTGAGGTTAACCGCTTGATTCAAGAGTACCAAGGACTGTACCAACAAGAGCTTAATTATACTGTTCTTACTCTTGAGGAGCTTAAGATATTAATTAAAAAGAGGGATTACTTCACCTTAAAGTTATTGGCTATCCCTCGAGTAATGATAGTTGGTAAAGAAAAGGAGTTAACTAATGCCCTCTCCAGCTAATTTAAGGACTTCAGTTAAGCTGCTCAAGTGTGGAAATAGTTTAGTAGTTAGCGTTCCTGCTTCTATCATCTCTTTTCTTGGCTTAAAAGCTGGAGATAAAGCCAAAGTAAAATTAGACAGAGGAGCTAAAATAGTTTATAGTTTTAAGGTCCAACGACAACTAAACTTAATAAAAATTAAGAGTAAACGCCATCGCCAAACTTATGGAAAGAAATAAAAAGATTTTTTTGGGCATTGTTCTCCTTGCTTTAATCTCCTTGTGGATAGATCTACCAGCTAAATTCACTCTCCATCTTTTTAACAAAAAAATAACTATTGGCCATCCAACCATTGATCTTCACCTAGGAAAGAAACGCTTTTACCGCGACCTAAACTTTGAGTATGGTCTCGATTTGAAAGGAGGAGCTCACATCGTTCTTGAGGCGGATACAAATCATCTCTCTGAAAAAGACAGAAAGGATGCTCTTCTTTCAGCTAAAAACGTTATCGAAAAGAGAGTTAACCTTTACGGAATAAGTGAGGCTGTTGTTCAAACAGCAAAAAGTAATGGTCATTGGCGAATAATTGTTGATTTGCCAGGAGTTGTGGATGTAGATAAAGCTTTAGCTCTTATAGGGAAAACAGCTCAGCTAGATTTCAGGGAGGAAGACACAAAATTACTCAAACGCGCTACTCAGAGTGGTGCATTTGTCTTTCCCACCAAAAAGACTAACTTAACTGGCCAAGACTTGGAAAGAGCTAGTTTAAGCTTTAGCCCTCAAACAGGCGAGCCTCAAGTGGCTTTAAAATTTAACCATCAAGGGACCAAAAAATTTGCCGAGATTACTAAAAGAAATGTGGGGAAAATAGTTGGAATTTTCCTAGATAACAAACCACTTACCCTACCTAAGGTAAATGAGCCTATCCTCAACGGTCAGGCAGTCATTAGTGGGAATTTTACCTTGGCTGCCGCTAAAAATCTAGTTATCCAACTTAACGCTGGAGCCTTACCAGTATCTTTAAAGGTAGTCGAACAGGAAAAGATTGGACCAACTCTTGGTTTAACCTCAGTCTATCATTCCACCATCGCTGGGGGCGCTGGGTTGTTGGCAGTAATTCTCTTTATGTTCTTTTACTACGGTTTTCCTGGTCTTTTAGCGGATATATCTCTTTTTCTTTATGGCATCTATACTTTGGCGATTTATAAACTTCTTCCAGTAACTATGAGCTTACCTGGAGTAGCTGGATTTATGCTTTCAGTTGGCATGGCTGTGGATTCTAATATTCTTATCTTTGAACGAATGAAGGAGGAACTACGAGCTGGCCAACCTTGGCGGCAGGCAATGGAACTGGGTTTTGGCCGGGCTTGGGATTCGATTAAAGACGCTAATGCGGCTACCTTAATAACAGCTTTCATTCTTTTTAATCCTTTCAATTGGTCATTTCTCAATCGTTCGGGAATAGTCCGAGGTTTCGCTTTAACCTTAGCTTTGGGAATTATTATTTCTCTCTTTACCGGAATTGTTGTCACTCGCAACTTAATGCGTCTTTTCTGGCATAAACCGAAAGAAAAGGAGGTCTTAGATGAAAGCAACAACTAAACTTTATCCGGTCATTGATTGGATGAAGTATCGCTACCTTTATTTTACTCTCTCTTTATTAGTAATTTTACCTGGTCTTTTCTCTATCTTTACCTATGGTTTTAAGCTCTCTATTGATTTCACTGGTGGGACTCAATGGGAATTACATTTCGACAAGTCCACAACTGAAACTCAGATTCGTAATGCTTTAAAGGATATTGCCCAGCCAGAAAGCATCATCCGAACTCAACAAGGTAATTACATTCTTCGCAGCCAACCATTATCTGCCAAGCAACTCAAGCTAGCTCGAGAAAAATTAAAAAAACAAATCGGTAGCTACGAAGAATATAAACTAGAAACAATCGGTCCTATTCTAGGAAAGGAACTTCTCAAAAAAACAATCTACGCGGTTATTTTGGCTTCAACTCTTATCCTCCTTTACGTTACCTTCCGCTTTAAAAACAAACTTTTCGGCATCTCAGCTATTTTAGCCATGATCCATGATAGTTTAGTTCTCTTAGGTGTTTTTTCCCTTCTAGGTCATTTTTATGGCATTGAGATAGATACTCTTTTTGTTACCGCTGTTCTAACTATTCTCTCCTTTTCTGTCCATGATACTATAGTTGTCTATGATCGGATTCGCGAGGCAGCTCGGATCTATCCTCG
Source organism: Candidatus Microgenomates bacterium (assembly GCA_015486555.1). Lineage (GTDB taxonomy): Bacteria > Patescibacteriota > Microgenomatia > JAADGY01 > JAADGY01 > S014-63. The sequence continues at coordinate 7,899 of WFRL01000004.1, forward strand.
TTTTTCTTTACGAGCCTTAATCAACAAGGCAGTAACCGAAACTTGGGTCCGTTCTCTTAATAATTCTCTTACTATTATCTTTATGCTTCTAGCCCTAGTCCTTCTAGGAGGAACAACCACTCGCTGGTTTATGGTAGCTTTGCTGGTGGGAACTATCTCCGGAACTTACTCCTCTACCTTTACCGCCGCTCCTTTACTTTACACTATGCATCATTTCAAAAATCGACGCTAGTCACTATAGACTTGATATTTGATCATCTGGTAGCGAGGGCCATCGGATAGTTATAATCAAACTGTTTTCTACTACCCGCCACCTGTGAAATACCCTTCTATCCCACCATACATAATCACCTTCATGTTCTAAAATCATTCTTTGATTAGGTTTAAACTCCATCTCTAACTTACCATAAATCAATATCACTACCGAGACTGCTTTTTTATTTGCCTTAAAATTTTTACATTTTTCTCCTTTTCTGTGCTTACCCCACTTCACCTCAAAATCAGATGTTTTAAAAGGAGGTGGTGATTTAACAAAATATCCCATAAACCACCCTTTCTTGCTTTGTATATGCCTTAAGTTTCCTTTTAAAATTTTTTGACTCTTTTCCATCAGTGCCGCAGGTGGGAGTTGAACCCACACCCTAGTAATTAGGACACGGCTCTGAACCGTGCGCGTCTGCCAATTCCGCCACTGCGGCAAGGACATCATATTTTAACATCTTTAGAACTCGGAACTTGGATCTTGGAACTTGGATATTAGAACTAGGAACTAGGTTGAAGGAACTAGGGGATTAATATTAATTTTTAAT
>WFRL01000005.1 GCA_015486555.1 Candidatus Microgenomates bacterium
GGATCCGCCGTGGCGGAAGGATTTAGAGTTTAGGATTTACCTGCTCCTACTAAAGGGGGGCTTGAAAATTGATCATTGATAGTTGGTTATTGGAATTTGTTTGGATACTTGAAATTTGTGATTTGTTATTTTTTAGCCTAGTTCCTAGCTCCTAGTTCTTAGTTCCAACTCCTGCGCCTTCGGCTAGATCCTTCGTCGCTGTAGCTCCTCAGGATGACTTCCTAAAAAAGTTTTGTATTTGGTTGTTGGAATTTGGATATTGCCTGCCCCTACCAAGAGGGGTTTGGATACTTGGAATTTGTGATTTAATGCTTTCCTACCAAGTTCTTAGTTCCAAGTTCCAATAATCAAGTTCATTACCCTCCCGAGGATGAATAAATCCAACCTCGGGAGGGGTGATTTATTTCAAGTTCCAAGCTCTAAGTTCCGATTACGCTAAAATGGGGTATGAAGATGTTCTTCAAAGTTCTATTGTTCTCTCTTGGTCTTCTCTTTTTTCTTATGCCAACTGGGGTCCGAGCAGCGACCGAATTAGGCATCTTTCCCCCTATCATCAAGGTAAGAATTAAACCTGGAACCACCATCCACCAACCACTCCGTCTCTATAATTTCTCTTCTTCATCTCTTTACTTTAGATGGCAACTAAGGGCATTTCAAAAAACAACCACTCAAGGGCAACCCTTTTGGTCATCAGAAAAAATGTCCCCTTCTTGGATAAAAGTGACCGGCCCTATAGACCTTAAAAAGAAGGCTTATCCTATCAAATCCCAAGGCCACCAAGATTTTATCCTCACTCTTTCCCCTCCAAAAGACCTTCCTCAAAAGGATTACTACTTTTCCTTACTCTTTCTCAGCTCGCTAACAAAGGAAAACACTCAGGTTCGTTTTCAACCTGGCATCGCTACTAACCTTCTCATCAGTGTTACTGACACTCTCCAGAAAAAAGCAATTGCTCCAATAATAACCCTCTTCTCAGCTCCTACTCTCTTAGATTCCTGGCAGAGGAAGATTGAGACCAAGATAAAGATTTACAACCCTAATGATCAATGGATAGAGGTATTACCTACACTTAAACTTAAGAGAAAAATCGGTCTCGGCAAGGATGAACGGATGCTAAACTTTATTCCTGTAACAGTTTTAAAGGGGAATAAAAGGTCCATTTTCCTAACTGAGAAAGATGTAGAATTAGCAATCACACCTAACCGAGTGCAAGATAATTATCATGAACACAAAAATCCTTTACAAAGGATAAAAGATAAAATTTTTAGCACTCACAAGAAGGTTAGTGATAATAGTATCAATTTTTATTCCGATAGTTTTAAATTAGGCATCTATAATTACCAACTACAAATTAAAACTTCATCAAACACTATTAAGCAAAATAAAATTGTTATTTTCTTTCCATGGAAATTAACTCTTGTAGTCTTTTTGTTGTTAGGTTTTCTTTACCTCATTAGGAGAAAAAGTGAAATTTAATCTAACTTCAATAGTCATCTTTCTTTTCTTTTTAATTCAGATGTCTTCCCCTGTCTACGCTGTTTGGCCTGAGACCCCTGAGTCTATTCAATCTACCCCCACTTCTATCTCAACCACTATTCTTCCTGTTATTTCTTTAACCCGGGTGGGTGAACATCACATTAACATTCGTTCAAGTTCTACCTCTAGTTTCACCTTTACTACCCGTTATTTACCTCTGGCTATAATTGGCTCTACCCAAGCCAGTACTAAACTAATTCTCTCTTATTCACCTTCTGATCACTCCTCATCAGTAACCACTCTCACTACTACTTCCTACCCAGACGGTAGTTTTGCCTTTTCTATAACCAAACTTTCTCCTAATAAACCTTATCTCTTTGTTCTTAGTAGTCTAACCGGTTCCTCCCCAGAGGCAAAGATTACTCTTCAGCTAACTTACTTACCTTTGGTTCCATTACCTTCCAAACAACCACCAGCCAATTATCCTCAAATCTCTCCTTATAGCCAGCCTTTTTACCTTCTTTTTCTGCCCTTAAATTTAATTTTTCTTTTTATCCTCTTCTGGTTGTTTTGGCTTCAGAAAAAGAAAAACTACTTGCCACTTTTGGTTCTTAATTCTAAGTTTCAACCTCAACCTAATTACCACCTAGTACTCCTAGAAAATAATGCCAAAATAGAGCTAAAAAAGAGCGATTCTCAAGGAAGAATAGTTCTATCAACCGATTGTTACCAAATCTTCGATCCTTATCATCCCTCTTTATCAGTTCTACCAACCTACTTTTTAGACCCTTACTTAGTATATAAAAACGGTACTTTTTGTATCACAAAACATCAAATCAGTTGGGAGGATAAGACAATTAACCTCTCCCAAGTAAAAGGGATAATCTATGTAATTGGAACTGGGGAATAAATTTTTAATTATCAGAACTCAGAACTTAGTCTGTTAATGAGTCATCCCGAGGAGCCATAGCGACGAAGGATCTAGCGTAGCGCTTTCTTTTGTTTGGGATTTAGAATTTAGTGCTTAGAATTTGTTTGGAGCTTAGGATTTCAGATTTAGTGCTTTCTTCAACCTAGTTCCTAGTTCCAATTCCCTGCGCCTTCGGCTAGATTCTTCGCTGACACTCAGAATGACCCGAGAGGAGGTTGTACCTTCCCCTACCGTATCATCCTGAGGAACCTTCTTCCCTCGGTCATCCTGAACGAGCCGTTTCCC
>WFRL01000006.1 GCA_015486555.1 Candidatus Microgenomates bacterium
CGCTTATTGCTTAAAGTGATATACTAATAGTAAAGACTATCACATAGTTATTAACTAAGGAGGAAGGATGGCCAAAAGAGGCCCAGAAGGTGGGCACAATTACGAAGCTCCACAGCCAGTTGACCAACTAAACCCAAAGGTGGAAAGTATAATCCGATTGTTAGATAAAACTTTAGGTAGCAAAGGTTTTTCAATAAGAGAAACTGATGATGGTTCTGTTTTAGCAGAAAATACCGGCTTAGAAGTAAAAGTAGTGTTTCATGGACAAACTGTCTATCCAAAAAGAGTGGAATTACATAAAAATGGAGTAGGGGTAGCAATAGGATATGATGAAAAATTAAGAACGACAGACGCTATCGTGAGGATTCAGGACAGGACACCAGGCCTTTTTCATGGACCAACAAAGTGGTTTAATCTAAAAGAGAAGAACATCGACGATATCGCCTGTCAACTTAACTTCCCCAAAAATATTGTAGGGTCACTTATTCAAGAGGGTATATTCTCTACTTCAAGAATTGCTAGGGAAATGGCAATCATTACTGCCAAAGCTGGGAACACATTAATAGAAACAGGATTTTGGTGGCCAAATTTTTACGATAACTTACAACCTTTAATTCCATCAAGCATTGGTAACAACATTCCTACCATAGTATTACCCTTGAAGACGGTAGAGTATTTTTTGATGGTTCAACGTCTTCAATCACCTGGTTCCAAACAACCAAGAGGAAGAGCCTTAATTGTATACCCATCCGAATCAGGACATGTTCCCACAGACCCCTTTGAGGAGTTAGGAGTTAAATCTAATCCTGAAAAAATGGAAAGGGTAGATGCTATGTTGGGAGCTACAGCAGACAATCGGCATATTAGGGTTAATACCGTCTACCGTAATAATAATGGGGACTTTACACCAGAATGGTTACGTTATCCTGATCTATATAAAGCATTAACTTTTGTCTTAACAAATACAGCTGAAGCATTAACTCGCGTTTAATCTTGCAAACCAACAAGTAAGTGTCTAACTTCACATCTGGATTACTGCGTGCTAAACCCTGACAAGTCGGGGTGACCTGAAATGAGGTTATACCTTCTCTCATCACATTATTCTGACCCTCCGAGTCGGAGGGGGAGAATCTAGCGAGCAATAGCGAGCGCAAGGATTAGCACCCAAGCTTGGGAGCACTCTCATGCGCCTCCGGCTAGATCCTTCACTTCGCCTCTCGGCTCGTTCAGGATGACCCCCCTAAATGCTAAGTTCCAAGTTCCGAGTTCTAAGCTCCAATAAATCTACAGATCCAATCTATAGAGATTAGTCTGGCGGGGGCGGAAGCCGAGACGGAGGTAAAGGCGATTGGCAGCTACTCGAGCCGGGTGGGAGGTCAGGTCCAAATGCCTCACCCCAATTTGGCGGGCTTTTTCAATCAACATCTTCATCATCTTAGTGCCGATACCTTGACGGCGATACTCTTCGTCTACCACCACTCCTTCAACAAGTCCTACCTTTATCTCAATCTTCCTAATCACAAAGAGACTAGCTAAACCGACTAAGCGTTGATCAGTAAAAGCAGCCAGTTGAAAAAGACCGGGTTGGTTAAGAAAACGGCGGAAACTAGCTAAGTTATGTTTAACCGGAGAAGATGTCAACTGAGCTATTAAGACATTTAGCTCATTCAGATTAATCTCCGAAGCAGCCTGCGGAGTAAGAAAAGAATATTTAATCATTACCTACTTTAATTATAAACTAAATCTGGGTTTAGTTATAGCCATTAGATAAAGAATGTTCCGGTGTTCCGAACCATCCAGATCGGTCAGCTGCTGTCTACCAGACCAAGAATTATATTTATCAACCAAATAACAACCAAAAGGAGAAATAGAGTACTGAGCCTCGTCAAGAATAGTTTTTTCCTCATTTCCCCAGTCATTCTGACCCTCCGAGGCGGAGGGGAAGAATCTAGCGAAGCGCAAAATCTTAGCTCCCAGACTTGAGTAGACAACCATGCGCCTTCGGCTAGATCCTTCACTTCGCCTGACGGCTCGTTCAGGATGACGTGGAGAGAGGAAGGTTCCTTTTCAATCCGATTTTTGATTGGGTAAGACTGTTCCAATTACTGGGTTCCAATAATCTGTTATAATTTCAATATGAATCAGAAAGTAATTGTTGAACTCCAAGGTCATCAATACATCCTCGGCGAGGGCGAAGAGATTGATGTAGATCACTTGTCAACCGCTGAGGGGAAAACGTTTACCACCTCAAATATTCTAGCTCTGGTTAATGATAAAAAAGTTGAGTTAGGCCAACCTTACCTGGCTAAAGTTAAGGCTGAACTTAAGGTAATTAAACACTTTCTCGGACCAAAAACATCTGAGTTTCACTTCAAAGCTAAGTCACATTACCGCCGCCATCGAGGTTTCCGCCGATCTCTTAGTCGAGTAAGGTTGGAAAAAATCATCCTTGGAACCCCAAAGACTGCCCCTCAAAAAGCTAAGCCGGCCAAAGTTAAGACTCAAAAGAAGTGAACCAGACATTTTGGTTTAATCTCAACTCTACCAACCAAGAGCTTTCCCAAGCTGAAGTAGAGGAAGTATTCAGACAAGAAGGTTTCCATTGGTCGAGAGATAAAAAAGGAGGCTTTCATCTCTACCAACTAGACCGTTCACCAACTACTCAGATTCTAAACCGATTAGGAGGCACTATCTGGGTTAGCCAAGAAATAGACAAGGCCTCAAACCTCGAGATTATTCAAGAGAAAGTGGAGGTAGTGAGCCAAGAAGAACTAAAAAAGCACTCTTTTAAACGGTTTGCTCTTTGGTTTTATGACAACTCTAAATACGATCCCCAAGCTAGCCAATTTCTCAGCCAAGAGCTAAAACCAAAGATTAATCTTTCCTACCTCAACTTCCGCCAGCCACGCTTAAGTCATAAACAACTCCAATTTAACCTAATCCTAGTTATCATCAAACACAAAAAGACCTTTTACCTCCTCAAACTTATTTGGTACTACCCCTGGGAAAGTTTTATTTGGAAAGACAAAAGCAAAATCTTTATCCAACCGACAGCAGGCATGCTTCCTCACAAGCTCAGCCGGATGATGGTTAACCTTAGTCTGCCAACTTCGCCGAGCAAACTTCCATCTGGTTACTACCTCCTGGACCCCTTCGCTGGCTCCGGAACAATCCTCATCGAGGCCTTAGACCAAGGTATTCCTGTCGTTGGCATTGAAAAAAATCCAACCGCCTTTGCTGGCTTAAAAACTAATCTCAACCACTTAGCAGATAATGTTCAAACCAAAACTAAATATCAACTCTACCAAGGCGATGCCAGCCGCCTCCACCGGATAGTAAAAGAAAAAATAATCGCTGTTGCTACTGAACCTTACTTAGGGCCAGCCTTCCGCTGGCGAACTAACCGCTACCAGAAAAAGTACTTGACCACTTCTCAACACCCTGACAAACATATTGACCAAAAACAAATAACGGAGATTGTTAATAATCTGGAAAAACTTTATTATCTTTGGCTTAAACATCAAGCCCTAATCCTTAAACCGGAAATAAAGGTAGTAGTAATTTTTCCCCTCCTTCATTTTCACGAACGATTTTACAGAATAAAACTAATTGACAACCACCATTTAGAAGGGTATACTCTATATCAAGGTCCATTTGTTATTAAAAGTCAACGCGATCTGGCGGTTCGCCGCCAAATTTTAATCTTAAGGAAAAAGTAATGTCAAAATCAAAATCTACAGGAGGAAAGGCCCGTCAAGGCGCCCGCCGAAAGGGAAAAAGATTAGGGGTAAAGCTTTTTGGTGGTCAAGAAGTTAAGATAGGAAATATTTTAGTCCGCCAACGAGGCACTAAGTTTCATCCTGGGAAGAATGTAAGGATGGGGCGTGATTTTACTCTTTTCGCCTTAAAAGAAGGAGTTGTTAAGTTCCGTCAACATTGGGGTAAAAAAATAATTGATATTTCACCAAAATAAAATGGGGGATAACTTCCAAGCTAGTAATAAACAATCTATAGCCCTCCTTAATGTCGATCTTCTCCAACCTAACCCCCTCCAGCCTAGAGGGAATTTTGACAATAAACCTCTTAATGACCTAGTTGAGTCCATTAAAGAACATGGAGTTCTTGAACCCTTGGTAGTCGCCCATACCCCTGCCGGTTATCAAATAATTGCTGGTGAAAGGCGCTGGCGAGCTGCTAAACTGGCTGGTTTCCATCAAGTGCCGGCAATTATAAAAGAAACAACCCCCCAGAAAATGTTAGAAATGGCTATCGTCGAGAACGTCCAACGTGAAGACCTCAATCCTATCGAACGGGCCATTGCTTTCAAAAGACTAATTGATGATTTTGGCTTAACTAAAGAACAAATAGCTAAACAGGTTAGCAAAAGCGTCCCTTATATTATCAATACTCTCCGCCTCCTTGATCTACCTGACGCTCTTAAAGATGGTCTAATTGCTGGTCTTATAACTGAGGGCCACGCTCGAGCTTTAGTAAGCATCCCAGATCATCAAGCTATGATCCAAGCCTATAAGCAAGTCCTCAAAGAGTCTGCCTCGGTCCGCCGAGCTGAAACCATTGCTAGGTTATATAAAGAAAGTTTAATGGGCCTCGGTGTACCTCGTTATGATTCTTCTCATCACCGCAGGGTAAACCAAAAACTCTTTATCTCCCAAAAGAAGTTACCCCTCATCGCCAATAAGTTAGCTATCCACCTGAAAAAGAAACTGGGTAAGAGAACTAAGCTAAATATCAAGCTAAGGAGAACAATCACCCGCACTCAGGTACTAATAAACATCAACGGCAATCCTCTGGAGACTAACAATCCGGCAAGAAAACTACTGGATCAACTCTTTGGTTCTTCAAAGTGGCTAAATGACAAAGAGTTACATACCTAAGAATGAAAGAAGTGGAAGAGATTTTTCAAGTTAGTGAGTTTAACGACTTTGTTAATCAACTTCTCTCTTTTCGTGAGTATGTAGTAGAGGGTGAGATTAGTGAGTTTAATATTAGTCGAAACAAATGGGTTTTCATTACCTTGAAGGACCCTCAAACCGAGGAGATTCTCAATGTTTTTGCAGTTGTCTATCAAGTTCAAAGCTATCTCCCCCTTCTCCAAATTGGCACTTTAGTTAGAGTTCAGGGCTACCCTAAACTTCGAGGTAAAAGCGGCCGCTTCAGTCTCAATGCTTATCGGATAATCCCTGTTGGAAACGGCAGCCTCCAACAAGCTTTTCTCCAGTTAAAAGCTAAGCTGGAGGCTGAAGGTCTATTCGATCCTTCTCGAAAAAGACCCTTACCTCCCTTTCCTCAAGCTGTTTTTCTCCTAACTGCTCCAGGATCCCGGGCTTACTCTGACTTCATTAAAATTACTAAGGAGCGGGGATTTGGCCAAGTTAAAATTTATCATATCCCCATTAGCGTCCAAGGTGAACAAGCAGTTCCTTCTATTCTTAGAGCCTTTGATTTAGTAAGAAAATATTACCACTTGGCCGACCTAGCTGTTATTACCCGGGGCGGCGGCAGTCTAGAAGATCTCCAGGCCTTCAACCAAGAAGAGGTTGTTCGAGCCGCTTATGGGCTGCCTATCCCCTTAGTCTCAGCCATTGGCCACGAAGCTGATATCTCTCTTATCGACTACATTGCTGATAAACGGGCCTCCACTCCTACCAACGCGGCTGAAATAGTTTTCCCTACTCTCAATGAAACTCAGCAACAACTTGAGTTATTAGCCAACTCTCTTAGCTATCAAATGAGAAATAAATTTAAAGGTTCTTGGCATCATCTTCATCTCCTGCAAACTTCTTTAATCAGTTCTTTTTCTCAACCTATTGACAGGTTAAGTCACCGTCAAGAAAAGTTAGCCTCTCTCCTTAGCCTTTACCATCAACAACTTAATTTCCGCTTCCAACAACTGGACACTCTTTCCAATGACCTATCTACTAAATCAAGGAACCAATATCATCAATCATCTCTTCACTACGCCCAGTTAGCAAAACTTCTTGACTCAGTTAGTCCAAAAACTATCCTCTCCCGAGGTTACTCAATAAGCCTTACTACCGACGGCAGAATACTTAAAAGGAGTCAACAATTAAAAGTAAATCAACTGGTCAAAACCTATCTTAAAAAAGGATCCTTCTTCTCTCAAGTCACTAAGGTAGAGTAGATAATTTTCTGAAACAGACCATTCTGACCCTCCGAGGCGGAGGAGAGTCGGAACTTAGAGCTTGAACCTTAGAACTCGGTAAGAAATACCAATTTACCAATGACCTATTTTCAAATCCCCATTCGGTAGGAGCAGGCAAATTCCAATAATCGACGATTAAAACCCTGTCTCTCGGGTCATCCCGACAAGTGGGGGTTTAGTCGAAGGCGCAGGAGCGTATTTCTAGGTGTGGGATCCAGGTTCTTTGCGCTTCGCTAGATTCTTCCCCTCCGTTTCGGAGGGTCAGAATGACCCGGAGAGAAGGTTATCTTTTCCCCTTTTCGCGTCATCCTGAGGAGCCATAGCGACGAAGGATCTAGCCGAAGGCGTATGGGTATGATCCCAAATGCGGGTACCAATTCCTGTGCTTGCTCCGCTCGCTAGATCCCGACAAGTCGGGATGACGCGGGGAGAGGAAGGTACAACCTCGTCTTGAGTTATTCCAACAGACCGGGATAACTTTTTAATTAGATTTCCAACTAGGGAAGGCTCATTTTTGACAAAAGAAGAAGTTACCAGTAAAATAAGAACCAATGATTGAGTTAATTACTACCACTACTAAATTAGTAACTACTCCTTAAAGGGGGGTAGGGTAGTGGTAAGACACCCTCCCTCTAGGGGAGGTTTTTTTATGCTAAAAAATGACTGAACTAGAAAAACTTCGCCATTCTTGTGCCCACCTGCTGGCGGCGGCAGTGGTTTCTCTTTGGCCCGAGGCTAAACCAACCATTGGGCCACCTATTGAGAATGGTTTTTATTACGATTTTGACCTCCCTCACCCCATCTCTCAAGATGACCTTAAAAGAATTGAGAAAAAGATGAGAGAAATTGTTAAAAATTGGGTAGAGTTCAAACGAGAAGAACTTAGTTATCCTCAAGCCAAAAAACTCTTCAAGAATAATCCCTACAAATTAGAGCTAATTGAGGAACTCAAGGCCGAAAAAGCCCCCATAACCATCTACCGTTCGGGTAACTTCGTTGACCTTTGCCGAGGACCTCACGTCGATGAACCCAACAAAAAATTAAAGCATTTCAAACTTCTATCAATTGCTGGAGCTTACTGGCGAGGAGATGAAAAAAAGAAGATGCTCAGCCGTATCTACGGAACCTGTTTTCCAACTGAGGAGGAACTAAACAACTACCTTAATCAGTTAGAAGAGGCTAAAAAACGAGACCATAAGAAACTGGGCCCCCAATTAGATCTTTTCTTTTTTTCTCCTCTTGTCGGGCCTGGTTTACCTCTCTGGACACCCAAGGGGACGATTTTAAGAAACCTTTTGGACAATTATGTTTGGCAACTTCGAAAGGAGAGAGGTTACACAAAGGTGACTATTCCCTATCTGACTAAAAAGAGGCTCTATGAAACTAGCGGCCACTGGCAGAAATTTGCTGATGAGCTTTTCAAAATCAAAAGCCGCGAAGGACATCTCTTTGCCCTGAAACCAATGAACTGTCCTCATCACACCCAGATCTATGCTCACAAACAACGAAGTTACCGAGAACTTCCTCAACGCTATGCCGAGACAACCCAAGTTTATCGGGATGAGCAAACCGGAGAATTAGGCGGTCTAACCCGTGTTCGTTCTATCACTCAAGATGATTCTCATGTTTTCTGTCGTTATAACCAAGTTAAGGAGGAATTCCTTAGTATCTGGCGGATGGTTAATATCTTCTATAAAACCTTCGGTTTTAAACCTAAACTCCGCCTTTCTTTCCATGACCCAGATCATCTCGAAAATTATCTTGGTACTTCCGAAATTTGGGAAAAAGCTGAAAATGATATTCAGGAAATAGCTAAGAACCAGAAAAATAGTTTCATTATTGCCAAAGGTGAAGCCGCCTTCTATGGCCCAAAAGTTGATTTCATTGTTACTGACTCACTCGGTCGCCAATGGCAGGTAGCCACCATCCAGCTAGATATTAATATGCCAGAGCGATTTAATCTCTCCTGCATCAACGAGAAGGGCGAGAAAGAACGGATTGTTATGATTCACGCAGCTATTATGGGGGCAATAGAACGTTTTATCGGGATTTTAATCGAACATTTTGCTGGCGCTTTCCCCACTTGGCTTGCTCCAGAACAAGTTTGGGTCCTACCCATTAGCGAGAAGCAAAACAAATATGCCCAAGAAGTTCATCTCAAATTAAAGGAAAGTGGTTTTCGGTCTACTCTTGTCCAAGAAGGATCCCTTAGCCGCCGTTTACGCTTGTTCCAAAAAATGAAGGTTCCTTATGCTATAATATTAGGAGAAAAAGAAATGATCAATAACTCAATTAGTTTACGAGATCGCCAAGGAAAACAACTCCATCAATTAAACCTTGACCAATTAATTAAAGACCTAAGGAATGAAGTCCAGTCCAAATCACTTAAACTTGAGCTAACTGAATGAAGAAACTGAGTTACCGCATTAATCATCAAATCCGGGCTTCTCAAGTCAGGTTAATCGATGCTGGTGGAAAACAGATAGGTATCTTTCCTCTCAATGAAGCTCTCAAAAAGGCTCACCAAGCTGATCTGGATCTAGTAGAGATAGCTCCCAAAGCTAATCCCCCAGTAGTCAAGCTAATCGATTATGCTAAGTTCAAGTATTTAGAGGAAAAGAAACAAAAGAAAGAAAAACAAAAAACTAAGGCCTTAAAGGAACTTCGCTTAACCCCTTTTATTGGGGAAAATGACCTTAATCGACTAATTCAAAAAGCGGCTGATTTCCTTAAACAAGGACATAAAGTTAAAGTTGTGGTAAAATTTACAGGTCGGACCTTAAATTATCAAGATTTCGGCCGACAAGCATTAGACAAAGTTATCAACCAACTAGGAGAGACTGCTTTCGTTGAGCAACCTCCTAAAATGGTTGGTAGACGGCTAATAGTTACTTTAGGAGTAAAGAAAAAATGAGAAAACCGCTAAAAACAAAGTTAAAAAGGCGGAAGTCTTTTTTGAAGCGCTTTAAGATAAGCGTTAATAAAAAAGTCCTTCATCGAGTGGCTTTTGGTAATCACCTCCGGCGAAAGAAAAGCAAGGCTCAGCGGAGAAACTACCGCCGGTTGACCGCTCTAAAGGGAATCTGGGCTAAAAAGGTACTTAAGTTTATGGGGGTCTAAATGACACGCGTAAAAACAGGAACTACTCGTCGAGCAAGGCATAAGAAAATCCTCAAAATGGCCAAGGGGTATCAAATGTCTCGTCGGCGGCGGTATCGGGTAGCTCATGAAACTGTTTTGCACTCTGGCCAATATGCTTTTATGGGGAGAAAACTCCGTAAACGTGACTTTCGCCGCTTATGGATTACTCGTCTGAACATTGCCCTCCGCCAGCTGGGAAGCAAATACTCTCAATTCATCCATCAACTAAAAGAAAAGAAAATAAACCTTAATCGGAAAACTCTTTCCGAGATGGCTGTTAACCAGCCAGGCCATTTCAAATCTCTTGTCAAGTCAGTAATTGGAACTAGGTAATCGGAACTTAGAACTTGGAGCTTAGAACTCAGTAAGAAATGACCAATTATCAATGATCAATTTTCAAATAAACAGAACTCGGAACTCGGAGCTTAGAACTTAGAAAGAAAGCACCAAATCACAAATTCCAAGGAGACAAAGAAGGATAAATCCTAAATTCTAAATCCTTCCGCCACGGCGGATCCGCCTTGGGCGGAAAGCTCCAAACAAACCTGCCTGCCGGCAGGCAGGTTTTTATTCAAAACAAATTTTAAAATCTTAATTTTAATTATGGGAAAATACCTACTTGACCGCGTCATTCTGAGGAGTTATAGCGACGAAGAATCTAGCGAAGCGCAAAGAAATAGGCACCCAAGTTTTTTAATCTTCTATCCACTCAGGACTGACTGGATTTTCTTCCTCTTACTAACTAAGTTCTAAGTTCTGATTCCTGCGCTCGCTCCGCTTGCTAGATTCTTCACATTCGTTCAGAATGACCCGGAGAGAAGGGTACCCCATATACTAAGAACATACTGCATCGTTTTCTAGTTAGGTTTTAAACTAGTTAAAAACAAAGGAGGTAAGAAAACGCCCAGCAATCATAAAAGACACTACCCACCCATTCCGGCCAAGATCAGAAATGAGATCCTAGCCAAGGTAAGTTAACAGCTGCTATCTATGGTTACATTAACTACTACAACAATGATAGAATCCAACTCAAGCTAAAGATGACTCCAACCCAATACCAATCTTACCTAATCAAAACCAGGTCCAGATCAAACTCAAAAACGATGCACAACGTTCTTGAAAAAAGGGGTACTTGACAAGCTAAAAAAGGAAGGTATGAAACGATCCGATATATATTAAAGAAAAGAGAATAAAGACTAAGGCATAAACTCCAACTATTCGCCCCATTGACTTCATATAATTATTCTAACCGCTAGGAGAGTTATTTCCAAGTTATAAGTTACTCTGCTATACTTTTAACATAGTAATCAACAAATATTCAAACTGAGGAGCTAGGGAAGTAGATAGTTATCTATTACCAGTGGATAATAAAGAATGGCTCCTTAAGAGAAAAAAATGCTTTTTATTATTTTAATCACTATCTTACCTACCATTCTTATTTACCTGTTTTTTGATAAACTGATAAAAAGTTTCTATTTAAAGCTATCCTTTTCCTGGTTTGGAGGACAGTATATTCTGGCAATTTACACCTTTGTAATAGCTGTAACACTCAGCCTCTTTGGATTAAACAACCTTCTTCAAAAAGCATTAACCGTCTCTTTTATCTCTATAGCTATTGTCTCTTTTATTCTCTATAGACAAATCTTCACAATTGTCAACTCCGCCCTTAGGGAGATAAAACTAAATCCAAAAACGTTATTTAAAATTGGTTTCTTGGCTTTAATTTTCTTGTTCTCTTTTTACTTTTACAAACCCCATCTCGTACTCCGGGGAGGGAGCATCTATACAAGCCCGGTTTATTGGGACTTTAAGTGGCACGCTCCTTTAATTCAAAACTTCGTCTACGGTGATAATTTTCCTCCCCAAAATGAATCCTTTGCAGGTGTAGCTGCTACTTACCATTTCTTTTGGGGATTCTTAACAGCCATCTACGCCTCCAAAGTAGGTTTAATATCAGCTATTAACTATATAAGCATCCTCAGTCTATTTTTCCTACTTACCACTATAGTGGGCTTCGGTGAAGAAGTATTCAAATCCTTCTGGACAGGCATTTTAGCAGCACTCTTAACAATAACCTCATCAAGTCTGCATTTTGTTCCTTACTTCAAAAACGCCTTAAACCAAAGAGAACCATTCCCCCATATAATTAAATCTCTTCTTTTTAATACCTCTCATCCCTTTTTCTTTTCATTTGTTCCCGGAAATCCATATGGGTATAACGGGACTATGTTTAATATGTTTTATTTTTTAGCAGAGCGGCAGATAGTTATCGGGGTTATTTTCTTAATTTTCTTTGCCTGGGTTATCTATAAAAAAGACAATTTGACAAACACTAATCTTATAATTATGGGGCTTTTAGGAGGAAGTTATTTTTTGTGGCACCTCTTTATTACAATAATGATCTTCTCTGCTCTTTTATTTCTAGTTATTGTCGATAAAGAGCGGAAAAAAACTCTATCTTTATTAATTCCCTTTAGCCTGGTTTTTATAATTCACCTTCTTTATTTTAAACACCTAACTAACTCTGGTTGGTTTTATCCGGACGTAAAAAGTTTTCCTAAAATTAATTTTAACTTTCCAACCATGGGTAAGGAATACCCTTTTTCAATTCTCCATGCTCTAGGCTACTATGTATATGGCTATGGGTTTAAAATAATTCTCTTATTCATAGGACTATTTTTTCTAAAGAAGAAAGACACTAAACTCTTCTTAACTCTCTTATCCGTCATAATACCCACCTTTATCCTCATTAATACAGTCCAACTATCTCCATTATCTATCTATGATAACCATAAATGGCTAAGACCAATGAATGTTATTATCGATCTTATAGCTTCTTTTGCCCTCTACCAACTCTTCACCAGCAGAAAACTGAGAATTTTATCATTCATCTTTGGAGTTTTTCTCTTTATTTTATCGACGATGTCCGGTTTCCTAGAATTAATGCCTTTCCTTAATTCTCAGCCAACCAACCTCTATGCTCGTTATCCTTCTCCACTAATCCTTTCAATAAGAAACACCACTAAACCCCAATCGACTTTTCTTACTCAGTTATACGGAAAAGAGGTTCAACTAGCAGGGCGAAAACTATTTTTAGGAGACTATGCGGGTCAAGATTTAAGACTTAAAAAGAGACTAAGAGAGGAAATTATCAACCAAATTTATTCCACGACCAGTTTAAAAACCTTTTGCTCATTGACCCGCCAATACAAAATTGATTATGTTGAGGGGACTCAAACACCCTTAGCCCTCACCCTTTCTTCTGACCCCATCACAAAGCAAGAAGATAATCAAATGCCCTTCATAGAAGTAAAGAAAGTTTGTGGAAAATACCCTTAAAGAAATAATCACAAGCCGGGCTTGTAACACCCGACTTGCACATAAACCTCATATAATTACGAGCCCGGCTCGGAAAACCCGGCTCGTCAATTGAGAGTGGAAAGTGGTATTAGTCTCAAATATATCGTAAATAATCACAAGCCAAGCTTGTAAAACCCCATTTTGGGAGACAAAAAATATGATCTAACAAGGACACTTTGGGAGATAAAAAATATGATCTAACGCGCTCTATTGACAAGAAAGATTTCTGGGGATAATATAGCACTATGTTATCAAGCCCATCTTACATCACTACTTATTATTACCT
>WFRL01000007.1 GCA_015486555.1 Candidatus Microgenomates bacterium
CCCCCTTATTTGGGTCATTCTGAGGAGCTGGGGCGACGAAGAATCTAGCGAGCAATAGCGAGCGCAGGAATCAGAACTTAGAACTTAGAGCTTGGAACTTAGTCGAAAAAAAGAAGGCTTAGCCAGTCCTAAATGGGTAGAAATGGAAAAGAACTTGAGTGCCACAATCCTTGCGCTTCGCTAGATTCTTCCCCTCCGCCTCGGAGGGTCAGAATGACCCGAAAGACAGAGTTTTGATCATTGGTTATTGGAATTTACCTGCCCCTACTGAAGGGGGGTTTGAAAATTGGTCATTGATAATTGGTCACTTTCTAATCTAGTTCCTAGTTCAAAATGGATCGTGGATCATAGATCATGAATCATAGATTTTTTTTCTATCATCTACTATCTATCACCCACTATCTATTCATTCCTAGTTCTAATGACTAAGTTCTAAGCTCTGAGTTCCAAGATCCAAGTTCTGAGTTCTAAAGATGTTAAAATATGATGTCCTTGCCGCAGTGCTGGAATTGGTAGACAGGCAGGACTTAGGATCCTGTTCCCGGTCTCGGGAGTGTGGGTTCAACTCCCACCTGCGGCACTACCATGAAATCTACGACCATTAAGAATTATCTTCCCAACTTCGTCATCATTGGCCGCTACGATCCCGAAATTACCCTAAAAAGCCGACCAGTCCGCCTTCATTTTCAATCCTTAGTCTGTCAACATTTATCCCAACGTTTTTCTATTTCTCATTTACCTCTTAGAGTTGAGAAAAAGTGGGATAGATTCATTATTTATCTCTCTAACCAAACAATAAATCAGTTCGAAGAGATACAAAATATTCTCCAAACAACCTTTGGAGTCGATCGCTTTTACTTAGCTAAGGTTTTCCCTACCATTGACAAGGAAAAAATAAAGAAACATCTCTACCATGAGTATCACCAAGAGGTAAAGAACAAGACTTTTGCCATTCGAGTAAAGGTACGCCCCAAAGGAATAATTCATCACCAACAACTTGAGGCTGAACTTGGTGGAGTACTTTATCCTCTTAGCAAGGGAGTAAATCTGGAACATCCAGAGATTCTCATCCGCTTGTGGTTAGATCTTGAAAAAAAGGTAACCTACTTCATCATCCAGGAAGCTAAAGGACCAGCCGGCTACCCCTATGGCAGCAGCCAAACTGCTTTAGTCCTTTTTTCTGGGGGAATCGATTCACCTGTAGCTGCTTGGTTGGCAGGCCGTAAGGGTCTCCACCTTAACTTCTTCCTTCTTAATCAAGCGGGGAAGGAACAGTTAACATTAGTCCAAAAAGAAGTTCAACTTTTTTATGATCAATGGCTGAAACCTGACTCCAGTTTTCTCTATATTGCCGACGGCAGAGAAGTAAGAAAAATTGTTGAGCTGGTTCCTCCCCGTTACCGTAGTTTTGTTTTTAAATACCTCCTCTACCGTTGGGCTTATTATCTCTGCCAAAAAGAAGGAATATCCATTCTCGTCAGCGGCGAGTCCCTAAACCAAGTTTCCACTCAAACACCCTCCATTCTTACTATCTGTCAAAGTGATCAGCCAGAAAAGATGCTTCTTCTCAGACCCTTAAGCGGTTTAACCAAAAGAGAAATTATTAGCCGGGCTCGAGAAATCGGAACCCTCTCTCTCTCAGAACAACTCCCTGAGTACTGCCTAAAAAGCAAAAGAGGCAATATCACTAAGGCTAATAAAAAGCTTCTTAAGGAACTAGAGGAAAAATTTTTCCCTACCTTTAAAGAAATTTTACACCAATTAAGATATCGAAGGATAAATCTCCAACCTAAAAACTAGCTTACCAAAGAAACTAGAAACAGAGCAACTACTCTCCTGGTGGGTGATAAATCACATCCAGTTTTTTAACTCGGCTCTTATTTTTATAACTTACCTTCACCTCAACCTGATTAACTCCAGGCAGAAGAAGAATAGACTGACTAAAATTTCCCTTCTCATCAGCTAAAACTAAAAGATTGTTTACCCATACCTTAGCCCCAACTAAAGTATGACCTTTCACCACTAAATAATCACTATTAGTCACCACTGCTGATTTGGGCTGATAAATAACTAAGGGGGGAGGAAAAATTGACCATCTGAAATACCATAAAATAAAGAGGCAACCTACAACTACCACGACTAAAAGAGGTAAGTTAAGATGTTTCTTTTCTTCAAGTTGAAGAAGTTTAAACTCTTTCCGCAACTTAATCTCACCACTTGGACTTAAACCAAAATCACGTTTGAAAACGGCCAACAATTGTTGAACATTCAAACCTAGCAGTTGACCATAATTCTGGATAAATCCTTGAACGGTGGCTATCGAATCAAAAACACGATAATTATCATCTTCAATGGCTTTTAGAAAAAAACGCTTAATCTTCGTTTGGCTAGAGATTTCCTCCAGGTTTAAGCCAAGTTCCAACCTTTTCTTTTTCAAAATTTGGCCTACAGTCTTCATACCTTTTTATTTATGAAGGAATCTGATCCAAACTTGACAAAAGAACTTTCCGCCGTTTCTTACCTGGCTCAGCCGCTTCCAACCATCCTCTTTCTTCCATTTCCTCAACTAATCGAGCAGCCTTGTTATAACCAATTCTCAACTTCCGCTGGAGCAGGGAAATAGAGATTTCTTTCTCACTAATAGCTACTTCAATCGCCTGACGGAGTTCGCCACTAATCCTATCTGAGGTAGAAGCAACTACTTTAGAAGAAAGAAAAGCTGTGGTAACCTCCTCTTTATAGTCTAAAAACTGACGGTATTTCTCACGGATATAGTTGGTTACATTTCTCACTTCAGCAGTGGAGATATAGGCTCCTTGAATTCGTTGGGGACTGGCTTGATCCGGGGGTAAAAATAACATATCTCCTTTTCCTAGGAGTTTCTCTGCTCCCGGCGTATCGAGAATAACTTTGGAGTCGACACCTGAAGTAACATAAAAAGAAATCCTAGCTGGGATGTTAGCCTTAATCAATCCCGTAATGATATCCACTGAAGGCCGTTGAGTGGCCAAAACCAGATGAATTCCCACAGCTCTAGCCATCTGGGCTAGCTGGGTAACAGCCCTTTCAACTTCATTAGGAGAAAAAAGCATTACCTGGGCCAGCTCATCAATAACAATAACTAAATAGGGCATCTCTGTCTTTCCCATCAGCTTGTGGTATTCTTCAATATTTCTCACTCCAACCTCCGACAATTGCTTATATCTTTCCCTCATCTCTTCTACTGCCCAGTTTAAAGAGGCTAATACCTTATCTGCGTCTTTAATTACTGGAGTAATAAGATAAGGTAGATCCTTAAATAAAGTCAGTTCAACCCGTTTAGGATCAACCAGGATCATTTTCACCTCCTCAGGCGAAGCTTTGTAAAGGAAAGAAGTAATCAAGTTGTTTAAAAACACCGATTTACCTGAACCAGTAGCCCCAGCTACTAAAAGATGAGGCATCTCAGCTAAATCGGCTACTTCTAACTTCCCATCAACACCTTTTCCCAAGGCAAAAACTAGCTTAGAGTTCGACCGCTGAAAAGCTTGGCTAGCTAAAACTTCTGAGGTTAAAACCAGTTCCAAGTTCCGATTAGGCACTTCTATCCCAATAAGGGACTCACCTGGGATAGGAACCTGCATTCGAATTCTCCCCTGAGGAGCAGCTAAAGCTAAAGCTAAATTATTTTGAAGAGAAATAATCTTAGAAACTTTAGTGCCAGCGGCAATTTCTAAGGCGTACTGAGTCACTGCAGCTCCCTCATTAACTCGCTTCACCTGGGCTTTAATTCCAAAACTAGCTAAAGTTTCCTCAATAATCTTCTTATTCTGATTAATGTCCCCTCGATCAGCGGGTTTTTTAGTAACTAAAGAAATAAGAGAAAGATCTGGAGGTTGCCAAGCCGGTAATTCAACCCCTTCCTCTTCTTTTATCCCTTTAAGTTCTACCTTTTTAACTTTTTCCTTCGCACCTTTCTCTTTAATTGTTAAGGAGAGTGGAGATTCCTTCTCGGTCTGATCCGCTCGTAGCTGTGGTTTCCATAACCATAGCTTCCACCAGAGCTGAGCTACTCTTTTTAATCCCCTCACCGGCCAGAGAAGAAAATTCATCAATTTTAAACCATCATCTATAACTTCAACAAGAGAAAGATCAAATAAGAGCATTAAACTCACCAAAACTCCGCTTAAAAAGACAATAAAGGTAATTAAATTTCCAAACTCGCTTTTAAGGTACTTCCATAACAACCGGCCGACTTCTCCTTGATGGAAAAGGGCCGCGGCTGTAAAGAGAAAACTCCAACTGCCAACTAAATGATTAAGATAAAGAGTCAGCCGCCGCCAACGGAGAAAGAATAGGCCAGAAATTAAAAGGGAAAAAATCAAGAACCAAACTAAATAACCAAAGAGGTGAATAACTTGTCTAGATACTAAGATTAAAGTAGGTGAAGATAAACCTACTAAACTCAAACTTAAAACAAAAGCTAGGGTCAAGAAAAGAAGGGCTAGGATATTATTACTTACCTCACTTTTAATTTTAAAGCGAGTTATTTTCCTTTTTCTACCACGTCTAGCCATACTTTAATTTATCCTATAGTAATTTATTTGTCAACCTCGACTAACTACCTCTATAGCGATAAGGGGCTCCCGCTTTATCCGTTTATAGAAAAACCTCTCCAATCGCCGCTGAACTTGAAGATCAAACTGCGAATCCAAATGTTTCCACCCTATAAAGCTTTCTAACTTCTTTTTAGCCTGCTCAAAAAGATCTTCCGACTGCGGTCGGAAAACAAAACCACGGCTAAAAAGAAGAACATTATCTATTTCTCCTCTTCTAACTAAGAAAACAACAAAAACAATCCCCGCCTGGGCCATTGTCTTTCGTTCTTCTAAGACCACTGTTCCAACATCACCAACTCCTTTACCATCAACTACTACATCTTTTAGTTTCAATTTTTTTCCTAGTTTATAGCCTAACTTATCTAGAGAAATTATCTGGCCGCTATCAGGAATAAGTACGGCATCAGCAGGATAGCCGAAACTTTCCATCATTACCTTTTTATAAGTAACTAGGTGACGGTATTCTCCGCCAATCGGCAGGAGGAAACGAGGTTTAACTAAAGAAACTAACTCCTTCAACTCTTCTCTAGAACCGTGGCCACTAACATAAAGTTCATCGCTAATCTCCGGATAAAGAACATCGGCCCCCCTCTTCATTAATAAATCAATAACTCGATAAACATTGACCTCATTGCCTGGGATAGCATCTGAGGAAAAGATTACTTTATCCCCTGCCTCTACCCTTACATAAGGATGGCGTCCATCAGCTACCCTCGAAAGAGACGAGTCAATCTGACCCTGGCTACCGCCAATAAGGTAGGTGAGTCTATTCACAGGATAAGTCATAGCTGTTTCCGGATCGATAATTTTTTGGGGAGGAATTTTAATATACTTCAGCTTCTGAGCCACTCTAAAAGCTGTTTGAATGGACTGCCCAACTAAAACAATGTAGCGATTATGAACCAAACTTGCATTAATTACTTGTTGGAAGCGGTCTAAGTTAGAGGAAAAAGTAGTCATTAAGAAACGACCTTTGGTAGTTGCCATATGTTTTAAAAAACTTTCCTCAATAGAAACTTCTGACGGTGTTCTCCCCAATCTATCTACCCGAAGGCAGTCCGATAAAAGTAAAAGAACCTTCTCCTCTTTAGCTAATCGGGTAATTCTCTCCTTATCAGTCCTTTGACCAATTACCGGTGAATTGTCAAACTTAAAATCAGTTCCATGGTAGACAGTCCCCACTGGAGTCCGAATAAAAAAATGGTAAGTATCCGGGATTGAGTGGGTTACCCGAACAGTCTGGATAAAAAACGGACCAATACCTACTTCATCTGCAGAAGAAAGAATACGGAAACGGCCTTTTATCTTAAACTCGTCAAACTTAGCTTTAATTAAACCTGCCGCCAGAGGACTTGTATAAATAAGAGGCTGACCAAGCTGTTGATAAAAATAAGGTAAAGCTCCGATATGATCCTCATGGCCATGAGATATCAAAATACCTACTATTTTCTTCTTGAGCTTTTTTGTCTTTGGATCAACTAGATAAGAAATATCCGGCAGGAGATAATCAATACCAAAAAGAGGAGTATCAGGAAATCCAATTCCACTATCTACAATCAGCACTTGATTATCATATTCATAAACAAAGAGGTTCCGGGTAACTTCACCAAAACCCCCTAAAGAAATTAACTTTAATTTTTTCATATTTTTCCTTTCAGATTAATTTTAATTGTTGACTCGCTCCCGCTTCTTCGACCATTTCTTTTTCCTCTTCTGAAAACCAGAACCCCTTTTTAGCTAAATTCAAGTAGCCTGGCAACTTAGCAAATTCATCTAAAAAGACCTGGCGCAGTCGGCCGCTACGCAGAGCGGCAGCTGGATGATATAGAGGTACCACCACCAACCTCAAACCCTGCCAACGAAGGGGATAAACCTGTCCATGAACTTGAGATATTTTAACATGGGGAAGAAACTTAGCCATTGAAAAGCGGCCTAGGGTAACTATCATCAGAGGTTTAATTATTTTTATCTGCCAATTAAGAAATGGCTGACAGGCGACAATCTCCTCCGGCAGGGGATCCCGATTATTCGGTGGCCGACATTTAACTACATTGGTTATAAAAACACTTTGGCGTTTCCAACTAATATTCTCCAGAGCCTGATCAAGCAATCTTCCCGCCCGACCACAAAAAGGAACCCCCCGTTGGTCTTCATTAAAACCTGGCGCTTCGCCAATAAACACGACCTCAGCTTGGGCGCTACCTTCTCCCGGAACAGAGTGAGTTCGCCCAGCGCTTAATGAACACCGTCGGCACTTAGCTACATTTTTCGCTATAACTTCTAAAGCTTCACCAGGGGGTAATTTAAGTAAATCAACTTTCATCTCAAGTTAGATAGGTGGGTAAAAACTCTTTATAATTTGCTCTGTCTAAAATAAACGGCGGTTTTCCCCCTTTGACTATCTTTAGGGCAATACCCCGGACCAAACCATAAATTATTCTCCTCAAGGTACGAACACCCCCTTCATAACCAATAGGGCGGATAATTAACGGCCAGACTTCTTCCTTGACTACTACTTCCTTAATATCTAAACCGCTTTCCACTAAAGCACGGGGCAAGAGATATTTAGAGGCAATAATAGCCTTTTCAGTGTCTGTGTAAGAAGGCATCTCGACAACTTCTAATCGGTCTAAAACTGCAGTGGCTATGTTTTGAATATTATTGGAAGTAGCCATAAAAAATACTTGGGATAAATCCACAGGATAATCAATAAAATTATCTCGAAAGGAGCTATTTTGTTCAGAATCTAACAATTCGACTAAAACTCCCATTATAGCCATGCGGACATTCTCTTCTATTCTATCAACTTCATCAAGAAGGATAACCGGATTCATTACTTTAGCTTTAATCAATCCCCGAACTATCATCCCTGGTTGGGATTCTAGAGCTAAACGGGAACGGCCTCGCAGATCATCTACTGAAGCCAAACCACCGAAAGGAATTCGAATAATAGGTCGCCCGAGGGCTTCAGCTAAAGCATAAGCAAAAGTAGTCTTTCCTGTTCCAATTAACCCCGTGAGGAGAATAACTGGTGCCTGCATCCTTTCCTTTTTTTCTTTTCTTAGTTTCATCACCGCCAGATATTCTAAAATTCTTTTTTTAACAAAGTCCAAACCATAATGATGTTCATCTAATATCTTCTTTACCTCTTCCAGATTGAGATTATCTTCAATCACTTGGCCAAAAGGAAGATTTAACAACCAACTAAGATAATGTTGATAACGGTAAATTTCCTCCAAGTAGAAACTACTGCTCGAAAATTGGCTGAGGTGATTCAATTGAGCTCCTAAATCCCCCTTTAATTCAGCTGGCAAAGAAGATTCTTTTACTTTCTTCAATAATTCATTAATTAGCTTTTCGCCTTTCATTACTTTTAATTATAGACCACTTTGAGATGATTGCATTTATAAAGTCATAAAGTAAAACCTCTCTCTTGATCCCTCCGACTTATCGGAATAACCTATCGATGGGAGAACCCCTCCTCCGCGCCATTCTGAGGAGCTGGGCGACGAAGGATCTAGCGAGCAGAGCGAGCGCAGGAATTAACACTCACACTTGGGAGCACACCCCTGCGCCTTCGGCTAGATTCTTCACTACCGCTCAGAATGACCCGAGAGATGAGGTCATATCTTTCCTTCCGGGTCAACCCGAACGAGCCGATAGGCGCCCCCTCCCACGTTCGACATCCTAATCAGGTAGGAATAGGTTTCAAGTCTTAATTAAGAGGCTGAGCTAAAGCAACACTGATTTTTCCATCCTCAGTTATTTTATCTACTCGGACCCTTAGTTTCTGGCCTTCATGAAGAACTTTATTTATATCTCGAACATAGCCAGGAAGTTTTGAGATATGAAGCAGAGCATCACGACCAGGCAACAGTTCTACAAAAGCCCCAAAACTTGTTAAGCGAACCACTTTTCCATCAAATTCCTCCCCAACCGCAAATTCCCGGACCATATCGTTGATAATTTTAATCGCCCGATTAATCTCCCCCTTATCTCCCCCACTGACGATAACCCTACCATCCTCACGAATATCGATAACTGTCTCCGTCTCCTTACTAATTTTCTTAATATTCTGGCCCCCAGAACCAATTACCTCTCCTATCTTATCAACAGGTATATAAGTAATTCCAATCTTTGGGGCGGTAGGTGCCAAATGAGCCCGCGGTTGAGTAATTACTTTAGCCATCCGCTTAAGGATAGCTAAACGAGTCTGGTAAGAACGATCCAATACCTCAGCCACAATATCTGGAGTTAAGATTAATTTCTTAACATCCAACTGAATAGCAGTTATTCCTTTGGCCGTCCCAGTTACTTTGAAGTCCATATCACCAGTATGATCTTCTATACCCTTAATGTCAGTTAAAAGCCGATAATTATTCTTATCATCAGAAACCATTCCGATTGAGATACCTGCCACAGGAGCTTTAATTGGCACCCCCGCATCCATTAAAGCTAAAGTGGAACCACAAGTAGAAGCCATTGAGGTTGAACCTTGCTGAGAAAGAACCTCAGAAACAATCCTGATAGTATAAGGAAAATCTTCCTCTGAAGGTAAGACAGGTAGAAGTGCTTTTTCGGCTAAAGCCCCATGACCTATCTCTCGTCTCTTTGGCCAGCCAACTCTGCCAGTTTCCCCAACTGAGTAAGGCAGAGCAGAATAATGATGAATGTAACGCTTGAACTCATCATCTAACATCGTCTCGATTATCTGTTCCATAGCTGGCGATCCTAAAGTTAAGATACTTAATACCTGAGTCTCTCCTCTTTGGAAAAGGGCACTTCCATGAACTTGAGGCAAAACCCCTACCTCTATCTCTAATGGTCGGACCTCATTCTCAGCTCGGCCATCCAGCCGGCGGCCGGTTTTCAATAAATGTTGCCGAGCCTCATCGGCAAAAACCTCAGTCAGAGCATCAGAATAATCAGCGACCACTTCTTCCTCTTGGGTATCTTTAACCCCCTCCAGCCACTTCTTCATTAATTCTTTCCAATCATCCTCTGTCTTTTTACCATCAGCCATTTCCTTAATCATTTTCTTAATTTCTTCCCTATGCCCTTCTGCTAACTCGACTGCCTTCCCATCCAAAACAAACGGCGAATATTCTTTCTTTGACTGGCCAATTTCCTGGCGGAGTTCATCAACCAGTTTAAACAGGGGTTGAATCTGCTGATAAAAAAGTTTTACCCCGTCAGCAACCACTTTATTCTCCACTTCCCGCGCTCCAGCTTCTATCATAACAACCGCATCCTTCGTCCCAGAAACAACTAGATCCAACTGCCCTTCTTTTACTTCCTCCAACGTCGGATTAAAAATTAACTTTCCATCAAGGTAACCAATACGGCAGGCTAAACTAGGACCATTCCAGGGAATAGAAGAAACATATAAAGCAATTTGGGTGGTTATGTTAGCCAAAATAGCTGGATCATTTTGACTATCTACTGACATAGCGGTGGCAATAACCTGGACTTCATTCATAAAATCCTTAGGGAACAAAGGCCGAATTGACCGATCAATCATTCTAGCTACTAAAACAGCTTCATCAGAAGGGCGGCCTTCGCGTTTAACGAAGCGGGAACCTTTAATCTTGCCCCCAGCATAAAGGCGCTCAATGTACTCAACTTGCAAAGGAAAATAACCTAAATTAGATTGTTCTTTTCCCATTACAATAGTAACTAAAACCGAGGTCTCCCCCATCTGACCAAGAACGGCAATATCAGCCCGAGGAGCAAACTTGAAGAAAGTAAAACCTAATTTACTCTTTCCAAACTGGATCTCTTTTCTCACTGTGGATTTAATATTATCCAAAGGCTTATCAGAAATCTTAACCATAATCCTTCCTTTCAAAAACTTACTTATTCTTGGAGTTCTTTAAACCAAGTTTCTTAACCAACTTGGTGTAACGATCCTTGTCATAAAAGGAAAGGTAATGAAGTAGGCGGCGGCGACGGTTAACCATCTTTAAAAGCCCAAAACGGCTGTGATTATCCTTTTTGTGTTCCTTAAGATGGCCAGCTAGCCTCTTCAACCTTTCAGTCAATAAAGCCACCTGGACCTCTACCGAACCGGTATCTTTATCACCAAGTTGATACTTCTTAATAATCTCTTCCTTCGTTCTTTTATCTAATGGCATACGCAATATTATAACAAAAAACTAAGGAATGTAAACAATCTCTTAATACTTCACCACACTTGTAACACTTATTAGGGTATACCCCAGGAGCCCTCTGATATAAATAGATGGTGGTTAGGGTAACACAATGATCTTGCATCATGCTTGGGTTCCAACTCCTGCGCTCGCCTCCGCTCGCTAGATCCTTCACTTCGCCTCTCGGCTCGTTCAGGATGACGTGGGGAGGAGGAAGGTGCAACCTCTTCCCCGGTCATTCTGACCCTCCATGGCGGAGGGGAAGAATCTAGCGAAGCGCAAAAGGTATTGGCACCCAAACTTAAGTTGAATTTCATTCGCCTCTCGGCTAGATCCAGGAAAAATTTTAAATTTGAAATTTTTATTGTTTGTATCCTTGGAATTTATTTTTTTGTACCTTCTTAACATAGATCC
>WFRL01000008.1 GCA_015486555.1 Candidatus Microgenomates bacterium
AGCGACAAGCGAAGAATCTAGCGAGCGAAGGCGAGCGCAGGAATCGGAACCCAAACCTGAGTTGACTCTCATGCGCCTTCGGCTAGATTCTTCGTCGCTATGGCTCCTCAGAATGACATGGGGGATAAGGTTTTGGATTTTGGTATTAGGATTTTGATATTGTTTAGGATTTAGGACCTGCCTGCCGGCAGGCAGGTTTAGTACTTTCCTGACTAAGTTCCAAGTTCTGAGTTCTGATAACCGATTTCCAAAACATAGGTTAGAGAAACTATAATAAAAGTATGAAAGAGGCGAGGTTATATCGTAAATTAAAAAACAACCTTGTCCAGTGCCAAGCCTGCCGTTGGCACTGCACTATCCCTGATGGCCAAACAGGCATCTGTGGAGTTCGTTACAACAAAGGCGGTACTCTTTACTTAACTGTCTATGGCCAAGCCGTCGGCCTCCACGCTGACCCAATAGAAAAGAAACCTCTTTATCATTTTCTTCCAGGAACTCAAGCTTTATCTTTTGGAACGGTCGGTTGTTCTTTTGGTTGTTTATTCTGTCAAAATTACTTTCAATCTCAACCACCTCGAGAGATACGAAGTTTAAGGACCTCAGCTGAGGAACGACTCAAACTTCTCAAACAAGTCACCCATCAGGAATCAACTCCTGCTTCCCCTAAAGAGATTGTTAAGCTGGCCGAAGAATATCACCTTCCTGCTATAGCCTACACCTATAATGAACCAACCGTTTTTATCGAGTATGCCTACGATACCGCTAAACTTGCCCATCAGAAGAAGATTAAAAACGTCTTTGTTTCTAACGGCTTCGAGTCCGTAGAAAGCCTTAACTATATATCCCCCTACCTCGATGCTATAAATATTGACTTAAAGAGCTTTAATGAGGATTTCTATCGAAAAATTGTAAAGGGAAGATTAAAAGATGTTTTGGAAAATATTAAGTTGGTTTACCAAAAGCACATTCACCTAGAGATAACTACTCTCATTATCCCCCATCACAATGATGAGCCTGAGGAGCTAAAACAAATTGCCCATTTTATCGCTAATATCGACTCTGATATCCCCTGGCATGTTACTGCCTTCTACCCGGCCTACAAAATGCTAGATACTCCTCCAACTCCTCCCGAAACCCTTCTCCAGGCTTGGGAGATAGGAAAAAAGGAAGGGTTAAACTATGTCTACATTGGCAACATCTTGGACCCCGAGCATTCCTCAACTTATTGCCCTAAGTGTCATTCCCTTCTCATTAAAAGGCAAGGCTGGCGGACCGAAGTAGTTAACCTTGACCTCAAAACCGGCCGTTGCCGACAGTGCGGTTACCAAATTAAGGGGGTCTGGCAATGAACCAAACTAATATCCGCCCTCCAGCCGCAGCAGGTAGGTTCTATCCAGCAGATGAAGAGGAGTTAAGAAACCTTATTAGCTCCTTTTGGCCATCAACAACCAAACATAATCCTAGAATAAAAGCAATTCTCAGCCCTCATGCCGGCTATATCTATAGTGGGCCTACTGCCGCCAAAGCTTACGCTCTCTTAGAGCCATCCTATTATTCCAACATTATCCTTTTGGGACCTTCTCACTTCTTTGGAGTTACTGGCTTAGCTGGAGACGATCACGATTTCTGGCACACACCTTTTGGATCAGTCAGATTGAAAAAACTACCCCTCAAACCACCTTTTAGTTTCACCGAAAGAGAATTCCACCTACCAGAACATTCCTTAGAAGTTCAACTTCCTTTCCTTCAATATTCCTTGAAGCAAGAGTTCACTATATCTCCCTTTTTAACCAGCATCCCCAAATACTTAGAGGAGATTACCAACTTTATCAATCAAAACTTAGACGAAAAAACACTTCTAATCATTAGTTCCGACTTATCCCATTACTACCCTCAGGAACTAGCTGTGAGTAAAGATCGTTTCACTATCGAGACTGTTCTTAATCTAGACCTCGAAATTGTTCTCCGTTCTCGCGACTCAGAATATCCAGCTATCGAGGCCTGTGGCCGCTGGGCAATCGCTATCTTAATAAAACTGGCAAGAGAAAACAGTTGGCAACCCCAGCTAGTAGATTACACCACTTCCGCTCAAGCAAGTGGTGATTACAACTCCGTCGTTGGTTACGCCTCGATGATTTTCATTGATTGATAACTAGCCTGCTCGTTGGCTTTACCAGTTATCCCAGCCTGTCGGGACAGCTCTTTTCTTTCTTCAAGTCATCCTGAGGAGCTGAGGCGACGAAGGATCTAGCGAGCGGAGCGAGCGCAAGGATTAGCACTTAGCTTAGGTTTACCCTCGTGCGCCTTCGGCTAGATCCTTCACTTCGCCTCTCGGCTCGTTCAGGATGACTCGTTAACAGGCTAAGTTCCGAATTCTAAGCTCCGAGTTCTGATTTCCAATCAACAATTGAGTGCTGTCATATTGTGTTATAATTACTTTGTAGTTAGGCCAAAGACAGTGGGGGTTCCAGGAAAACTGGAAATTAAAAAGCCCACCGAGGCGGATAATTTTCCCCCTGTCTTGGTTCCAATTAGAGACTATATTATGCCAAATCAAAAAAAGAAGGAAATAGTTGCTAAAATCGAGAAGCTTATAAAAGAAGCTCAAGCTATATTTTTAGCTGACTACTCTACCCTTTCAGCTAACCAGATAAACCAGTTGAGAAATAATTTAAAAGAAAACCAAGCTAGGTTGATGATTATTAAAAACCGCCTTTTTAAACTAGCCCTTGCCGCTATTAATAAAGATGTAGCTCAAAAGATAGAAGAAAAAGGAATATTCCAAGGGCCAATTGCGGCTATTTTTTCTCAAGCTGATGAGATTTTGCCTCTTAAAACCGTCGCACAATTTAAACAAGAAGAAGGTAAAGAAAACCCAACTTTTAAGTTAGGTTTCAACCAAAAACAAATTTATTCTGCCGAGGAGATCAACCAACTTATCAAGTTACCTGATAAACAAACACTCCAAGCCCAAGTGGTGGGGGCCCTTAACAACCCTGTTTACGGCTTAGTAAACAGCCTTAGCTGGTCGATGAAACAACTAATCTGGACCTTACAAAGTCTTCAAGAGAGCAAGCCTTAACAATATTATTAAAATTTTAAAAGGAGGAAAAATGGCTGACGAAAAGAAAACAGAGGAAGTTAAACTTCCCGCCAACCTGCAAAAAATAGTTGATGAAGTCGAGAAACTGTCAGTACTCGAGCTTTCTCAACTGGTTAAGGCCTTAGAGGATAAGTTTGGAGTAACTGCTTCAGCTCCGGTAGCCGCAGTAGCAGCTCCAGCCGCTGGCGCCCAACCGGCTGAAGAGGCAGAGGAGAAAACAGAGTTTGATGTTATCCTCACCGCTGCCGGCTCCAATAAAATAGCCGCTATCAAGGCTGTCCGCGAGCTTCGCCAAGACTTAGGCCTTAAAGAGGCTAAAGACTTAGTCGAATCAGCTCCTAAACCAGTCTTAGAAGGCGTCAAGAAGGAAGAAGCCGAAGAGGCTAAGAAAAAGCTCGAAGCCACCGGTGCTCAAGTCGAGTTGAAGTAAAATCATCCAGTCCTGGTAATGAAAAAATAACTCACCTACGAGGGTGGGTTTTGTCTTTATAATTTTCTCATCTTATCCTATCCAGCCTTTTAGTGAAAAGATAAAATAAATTTCTATTACCTTCATAAAACTCTCGTAAACCTAACCTCCGAGACATACGACCACCAAATAAAGCCGATCTAACCTCATTGTAAGGACGTCCTCCCTTATCATCTAAAATATGACCATACTCGTGAGCCAGTGCCGCTAAACGTTCTTCCCATGAAGCTCCTTCTGCTTGTCTTCCTATTTTAATTACTTTCTCTGCATCTTTATATCCCATAAAGTAATTCCCAGAAGGATTATAAATCATTCCTATTCCATATTTTCCTTCAATATCTTCTTGCATCCTTCTAAAAACTTCAGATGCAGCAACACCCCTATCTAAAAGCTGTTCTGCCTTTCCTACTATATTACTTTGCACTAGTTTATTAGAAAACATCTCTTCCTCAAACTCGCCCATTCCTTCCACAAAAGCCCCATTACCATTTAATACCCGGTTTAAATAATAGCTAATCCAATTACTTCCTCCGCTTTCGGCAATCAATTTTTTTACAGCACCAGAAGTAATACGAGTATATTTCGTCCCTTTGATAACAAATGACCTTCCTACCTTTCCCACTTGCCTTCCCACCATCCCCATCCCCACCCCAACTGCTGTATTGACAGTCGTAGTTATAGCAGCGTGTTCTAGAGCGGCTCCAGTATCCTCATGCTTAGCATACTTGTTATAAGCAGTTTGAGCAGCAAATCCAGCCGCTGCTCCCACCCCCGCACACACACCTGTTCCAACACCAAAGGTTCCACCTATACAGGCTCCCTCAGCACCTGCTTGAAGAGCTGACACTGCCACATGTCCCCAATCTACATGACCTGTTGTTACATATTGAGTCACTGCATCTACTCCTCCCCCAACTAAAGCCCCACCTATTCCACCTACCAAAGCTCCTACACACCAAGGGCAGGTTCCATTCGGATCTTCCATCATCACCGGATTTCCACCAACGTATATGTAACGATTGAGGCCATCTTGAACTGAGTCAGCTTGGACAAAGACACCTAAATTAGGGTTATAATAACGGCTGTTATAGTAGTACAAACCAATATTGTTGTCATAGTATTGGCCAGTATAGGTTTGTTTGGTTGGCAAAACATTTAGATTAAGGTTGCTAATCATCAAACCATAAGGGAAGTAAAAAATACGTTTACTCTCAGATAAGCCAGGAATCAACTGGCCATTTTTACTGGTTACTAAAGCCAGTGAGGACTGATGGTTACTAAACCTAAACCGCCACTGCCATTCTCCTCCATTTATTCTTTCCTTTAAGATACTGCCTATAGGGAGAGGTAACTCAACTACTTCTTTAGTCTCTTTCCGGCCAGCCTTCATTACCACACTCTTCTGATAATCAGGCGTGTAAAAATCGCCTTCTACCAAATGCCCATTTCTGTCTTTAACTATTTGAATCAGCCTCTCAGCGGGATAGATATAGTAAAACTCAGTAGTTGTTTTCAAACCCTGCCCATCATAAAGCTTAACCTGAGTCGGCAAGTCTAAAACTGGTATCTGATAAACATATTCTTTAATCAGCCGACCGCTTCCATCTATCTCCTTTAATAAATCACCCTTCTTATTGTAAAGGTAATAATACTTCTGACCATTAATAACTGCGATTTTGGGGGCATTATATGGGCAGCCATTCTTTTGGGCATCAAAATGGGTATGGTTTTTATAATCCTCATTCTTTTGGCAACCATCCTTCAAATACTCTATACTGCTTGCCTCTGATTTTATAGATGAAATAAGTGAAACCTCATCTTTCTTAGTTATCTGACCGTTATCTTGATACTTATAATTCCCCTTGTAAAGATCGCCACCGGCAGCCACCAACCGTCCTAGAGAATCATATCGAAAGATCTTATTTACAGCTTTTCCCCCCACTCCAACATTATCGGTTATCCTTTTTAACAAACCGCTGGGAGAATAGAAATAGCTTTCGTCAAAGATTTTTTGGGTTCCTGCTCTTATCACTTTGTGACCAAGGTTAGAATAGAGATCGTAGTCATAGGAAACATTCATCGTCGTTAGGTAATTGACTCCTTTTAACCTATTTAGAGCATCATAACTTACATTACTTATCAGCTCCTGGTTGCTTGCCTTATCCTGGATTTTAATGAGATCACCACTAGTTGAATAGGTATATCCTAGATCAAACACCTTTCCTATGAAGTTGCTCTCTTTGGAAGTAGACATTAACAACCCAGTTGAGGTATAACTATTAACCAAATGATTATTTAGATATCTAAAATTGTTGAGGGAATTAAGTTCTGCTAGAGGCGAAAGGTCAGCTAAGCTGCTTCTAATCTCCTTTTGGTTTCCTTGAAGGTCATAAGAAAATTTGGTCGAAGAAATAGTTTTACCATTCAGTTTATCTGTTAAAGGCAAATTATCAACCTTTACTGCTGTGGCATAAACCTTACCTAAGGCGTTATTTTCCTTATTATCATAAGCAGTTGAAAACTGATAATAAACCTTACCATCGAAGCCAACAGCTCTTTTACTAACTACCCTACCTAAAAGGTCATAGTTATACTCCACCCTATTCCCTAAAACATCGGTCGTTTTCTCTAGATGGAGATAATTATCATAAACATAACTTGTTTTACCTCTATCAACACTTTCCTGGAATAAAATCATTCCTTGATTGTTATAAGTATATTTATCTATCACTTTCCCCTCAGTATTAATTATCTCTATTGGTTTGTTCTTAAGGGCAGGATGGTAAATGGTTCGATTGCTTACTGGCTTCCCCTTAGATTGGGTACAGCTAGAGACGGTGGCCCCACTTCCCGGCTGACAGAGGTAGGCAATCTTCTTAATCACTCTTCCCAAACCGTCTTTCTCAATCACTGACTCATTTCCTTGTTCATCAAAGGTAGTTACCCGATATCCAGCGTACTCCATCCTCTTCTCCAACTGCGATTGCCCCTTAGGACCTATCTTCCAGCTAGTTACCTTCAAAGGACGAGAAATGAAATCATACTCTGTTTTAACCTTAACGTAGGCTACCTCTGGATGAGAGAGGTATCTTTGGAGTTCAGAAAAACTTATAGCTACAGGCTGTAAGGGCACTGCTGTTTTATCCCTTATAATAACATCGGTATACTGGGTAGTAATCTGATTATTAGAGTTATAATCCTGATAAAGAACAGAGGTATATTCTCCTCGAGAATCAGTCTGGCCATAGACGACCTTCTCAAATAATTGACCGTTTCCATCATAAAAACTATCTGTAGTCACATAATGACTCCCTTTGCCATTATCTACTCTTTTCTGGACACGGGTAACCATTGGAGCTAGAGAGTCATAATAAGAAGCTACCTGAAGTGGCTCAGCCTGACTTTTTCCTTTTTCATTTCTGTTAGGAGCAAAAACCTTAGTAACCCGACCATACTCATCATATTGATAAGAGGTCTTAGCCTGGTTAGGATTCAAAGTATAACTTAAGAGGCCCCTGTCTAAATCATCACCTTGATAACCATAAATACTAACCAAGCGCTGATCAGGACTATTGAAATTACAAGCTTTATTTTTGTCATAAACAATCCTTTTATCACCTAAAGGCAGTTTCCACTGGATAGAGCAAAGGGGGTAAAGATGATACTTATCATCATAATAAGTATCGGAAACAGCTTTTGAGGGAGCAACATTTCTATAAGCCTGGCCAAGGGAGTTATAGAAAATATGACTGATACTATCATGGCGTTTTGTTTCCCCTTCTCTTAATCCAAGAACAACCGCTTTTTGGGTAGTAACCAAACCTAAAGGTTTTCCTCTTAGGTTAGGAGCAAGATAATTATCCTCATCATAGATCAAGACCTTCCAATTATATTTGTGCGACTGGGGAATATCCTCTGGCGAGTTCTTATTAAGATCAGAAGTAAAACTCACCCCAACTAAAGAGGTCAAATTATTCTCAAAATATTTTTTAATCTTATCCGAAGAATACAACCAACTCTGATCTTGGAGATACTTAGTATAAGAGTAAACCTCATCACCTGACTTATAAGGATTACCCCAATTTATCGTTTTAATTACATTGCCCTGGCGTTTTTCTTTTTGAGAGTAAACCTGAAAATCATAAGTGTATTCCTTCTTATTTGCTTGGCCAAGAATTCCTGACTCTTCTTTGGAGAGAAAAATTCGGAGATGAGCTTGGTCTCTAGCTGAGGGATAACATAAATTCTGAGGAGATTTTATTTCATAATCATAGGTAATATAAAACTGACGATCCTTCCAACCAATTCTTTGTTTTTTATCATCATAGATATCGGAATGGTATACCTGTCCATAACGAGGATCAGTCATTATACAATTATGACTTGGCATCTTTAACCAGTGGTGGCACATTACAGTTCCACTAACATTTCCACCTGTTTGAAGGGTCAGATAAGTTTTATCTAAATGGTGAGCATAAATTTTCCCACTTGAAGCATCGTAACTCTTGACCTCAACTTCAGGAAAACCCAAAAATTGATAACCGGCTACTTTCGAGTAACCATATTTATCATGAACGTAAAAAGTAGCTGCTATTGCTTGGGACTGTCCATGATAAGCATACTCAGTCACTTTCCTTTTTCCGAGACCATTATTACTTATAACCTTCTGAACGAGGTAGGTAGAGGTATAAGTTTTTGACGATTCCAAATATGGCCGCAAATTGTTGTTTACTCCAGTGCATCCACGGACATAAATAGCCTTCTCCGGGTGACCATTTTTAAGTTGTTCCAAATTATACTTATACAAGTCCAACCACGGGGTATTAGAACAAATATTATCTGGACCACCAACTTCATCTACAGCTCCTTTTTTAGTTAACCACGACTTCCGGGTATAAAAATAAGTTACCTTACCTCTATAGCCATTATTAATTTTAACCAAATAAATATCATTAGGAGTTAAATCGGTATGTGATTGATCAGTGTTAGTTGAAGGACAGATAAGAATATCATTAGGTAATCCGTGTTTTTTCTCTCTTTCTCGCATCGAGGCATAACAAAAACTAGTTGGTCGCTGACTTCCCTTTCCTTGCCAACCTTTATGTTCAATCGAGACTAATAGCCATTGACGAACTTTATCATTACCGGTAGCTTTATTATCACAATAGTAACCACTACAGCTAAACCGCAGCTTAGGATTTTTAAAGCTCAGTTTGTAATTTAATTTGTAATCGGAAATAATTTTATTATCATTTGTGACAACTACTTCACTGAGAAGTTGGTTATAAAAGGGCATAGCTCCCAAAAGAGCATCTTTCTGACTGATACGTTCCTCTTCCTTTAGTTTAGAGTAAGGATTACCGATTCCCTGATTACCCTTATACTTTAACTCTACCTTAGTTAGATATCGATGTTGGCTAGAGTTATAATTATACTTTATCTTAACAGGATAAATAGCCGCTGTATAAGGACAGTTATTATAAGCGGCGGTAACTGCATTTAAAATTCGTTTATGAACCTGTTGATATTCTATCTCAGCTTTATTACCGAAAATGTCTTCAATTTTAATCAGATGCCAAGCCACAATTTTATTATTAGTGCAATAATAAAAATAATAATGGTCTCTATCGTTGTAACCCACCTTAACTTCAGCTTGATATTCATTAGCACTTTGAGTAGGTAATTTCTTAAACTCTAGTGTATGACCTTTCCATTTGTCCTCTGCTGGTTCCATTTCTCCATTTTGATGCTGGTAACCAGCAGAATTTCCAAAGTAATATTTAGTTCCTCTCTTATCTATAATTTCCCAAGCGCCCAAAGCAGAGATTCTTTTTATCTTCAGATGGGTATTAGGGTAGCTGGAAAAGGTATGATTCTTCGAGTCATATTTAATACGAACGTTTTGACCGTTTAGAGAAAGAATATATTCATTAGGAAAGTTAGGGTCTACTTCTATCTTGCTCAAACTGGAAAGAGACCAACCTAAACCATAAGGTGCTGAAGCATTCTGATAAAGATAAGTATCCCAAGGATGAGCTTCTCTACTATCTCCAAAAACTTTCCGCAGTTGAACTTCTGATATATGATTCAACCTTAACCGATCTATCCGACTAGATGAATAGTTTAAAGATAATGATAAGGGCAAGTCACCTCTCACTTTAGGCAAATTAAAAGAATAACTGTAATTTACTCCACCGGTAAACTCAGCCACACTGGCTCCTTTTGTAGTCGGAAGCTGTCTTTGGCCTGCTTGAGGCAGCTTTGATTCCCCACCCCCATTAGAAGAACTTCCTAAACTCCGTTCGTTCTTACTCCTAGTAGCAGTAAAATCGACCCCAAACTTATCTTTTATACTTCCCAAGACAGTTTTAGAAAGGAGCTCTGCTTTGATATTTCCCTTTAAAACTTCAGTCGCCACCCCTAGAAGCAGGTTGTTAAGCTTATCTGAATTTTCTCTTGCTACTAAAGCATTAAGACCATCTCCTGAAATACCACCCATCCGTTGATCTGGTTGATTAGGTTGAGGTAAAGCAACACATCGACCACTACCTCCTCGTGGGTTTTTAAGGTATTCAACAATAACTTTAACTACATCAAGGCGGTTAAATTGTTTATCTTCACTAGCATCATAAGCTGCTCCCTTTTTGATTAGTTCAACTGGTTTAGAAGCATGACTAAGGTATTGAGTAATATAACAAACTACATCTCCTCGATCAGCTGGAA
>WFRL01000009.1 GCA_015486555.1 Candidatus Microgenomates bacterium
AAAATGACCAAATCACAAATTCCAATAACCAACGATCAAAACTCTGTCAGAATGACCCGAGAGGAGTTGTACCTTCATCTTCTGTGTCATCCTGAGGAGCTAGGGCGACGAAGGATCTAGCGAGCGGAGCGAGCGCAAAGTCGCTGGTACTCACGCTCGGGAGCACTCTCGTGCGCCTATCGGCTAGATTCTTCGCTGGGACTCAGAATGACGCATATAAAGGTTTTGTTCATTGATAATTGACTATTGTTATTTGCTTGGATACTTGGAATTTGATAATTGGTCATTTTTCCAACTAGTTCCAATAACTAAGTTCCGATTACCTAGTTCTATCTTTCCTCTTTGCTATAATAAAAGTAGGCTACTTTTGAAATTACTGGGAAGGTACGAGGCGTTTTCCTCGACACCTAGCAAATGGGTAAGTTCCGAGAATCGGGATGAAGAGGTGAGTTCTTGGCTTCCGTGGAAGTCAAGGCAGCCTCCCCGTTTATTGCTGGGGGACCGTCGTGCCTGACCGTAGTTCAAAAGTAGCTTGTTTTATAAAGCCACCTTAGCTCAGGGGTAGAGCAACCGCCTTGTAAGCGGTAGGTCGTCGGTTCAAATCCGACAGGTGGCTCATGTTAAAATAACTTATGGCTAAAGGATTAAAAATTGTTACCGTTCCTAGTCCTATTCTTCGTAAGAAAAGTCAATCGGTTGAGTTAACGCCTCCAGTAAAAAAACTAGTTAAGAGGATGCGGCACACTCTTTTTACTGGTCAGGATTTAACAGGTTTGGGTTTATCAGCTCCCCAAGTTGGTTACAATTGGCGTATTTTTTTAACCATTAATAAAAATCAAGAGAATTTTTTACCCCTTCGTATTTTTATTAATCCTCAAATAGTTGAAAAAAGTAAAGAAATAATCACCGGCGTGCCTAACTCTGAGTTTCCCTATGAAGGTTGTTTATCTATTCCTGATATCTATGGCCTGGTGGATAGGCACGAATGGATTAAAGTTAGATACTTAACCTTAGAAGAAAATAAACTAGTTTCTAAAGAAGAGAAATTTAACGATCTCTTATCTGTTGTTATCCAACACGAGTATGACCACTTGGAGGGTATTCTTTTTGTTGACCGAACGATTACTCAAGGTCACCAGTTATTTAAATTAGCTCGCCGTCAAGGCAAGGAAGTTTTAATTCCTTTAGAAGAAAAGTTAAACATTCTTCAGTTGAAAAAGTCAAAAGTAAGTTAAGTGGGCGCGCCTGGACTTGAACCAGGGACCTCTCCGATGTGAACGGAACGCTCTAGCCAACTGAGCTACGCGCCCTTTACTAAGCAATAAGCAGGCGCGGCAGGGCTTGAACCTGCAACCTACGGTTTTGGAGACCGTTGCGCTCCCAATTGCGCCACGCGCCTTTCCTCTTATTATAGCTTATAGTCTTGCCCAATCAAAATCAGATTAAAAAGGAAATGTTTAATCTTCATTGAATTTTTAGGTTTTATTTGTTATAAATAGACTTATGAATTTTAATCCCCAAGTTTTGAAACGAAATGGAAAAAGAGAAGTCTATTCCCGTCGCAAGATTAAGCTTTCTATCTTTTCGGCGGCCGCAGAGTTAGGGGGAAAAGATCTCAAACTAGCTGAAGCTCTTTCTCGAGAAGTAGAGAAAATGCTAAGTAAGGTTTATCCCGATCGGAAGGAAATTACCACTGAAGAAATTGGGGATGTAGTTGAAATAGTACTTATCAAGAAAGGCCATGCTAAAACAGCCAGACGATATATTCTCTCTCGAGCTGCTCGGCGAAAAGTAGCTGACTTAGCTAAAAAGCTAGGGATTGTTGATGATGTTGGTGGCCTAAGTCTTAATGCCTTGATGGTAATGAAGAGTAAGTATCTTCTTAAAGATGAAGAAGGTCAAGTAATAGAGACCCCTCTCCAAATGTTTAGGAGAGTAGCTTATTTTATCGCTAAAGCTGAAGATAAAAAACATCGCCGCCGCTGGGCAGAAAAATTTTTGGAATTGATGACTGAACGGCGGTTTATGCCGGCTGGTCGAACCTTAACGAATGCAGCTACCCGGGATGGCCAGTTGGCTAATTGTTTTGTTCTGCCTATTGAGGATTCAGTTCGAGGTATTTTCCAGACCTTGGAGGAAGCAGCTGTTTTGAAAAAGCATGGGGGAGCAGTTGGAATTTCCTTTTCTAAAATCCGACCGAAAGGGGATTACATCTCTGGTTCTTCTGGCTGGGCCTGTGGTCCAGTGGCAGTAATGAAGCTTTTCAATGATAGTTCAGATATTCTTCTCCAACACGGCAAGCGACGGTCAGGAAATATGATTGTTCTCAATGTTACCCATCCCGATGTGTTGGAATTCATTACCTCCAAAGAAGATTCAAGTCGTTATCCCCATATTAATTTTTCCTTAGCTGTAACCAGTAAATTTATGGAGGCCGCTTTGGCTAATAAAAATTGGCCTTTAGTTAATCCACGTAATGGGGAGATAGTCTCAACCATTAAGGCTAGATCTATTTTAGAGCTGGCAGCTACTTATGCCTGGTATAATGGTGATCCTGGTTTAATTTTTATCGATGAAATAAATAAGTATAATCCAACTCCTGAGCTGGGGCCTATTGAGACAGTAAATCTTTGTGGTGAGCAGCCATTATTGTCCTATGAAGCTTGCAATTTAGGTTCTATTAACCTTACTGCTCACCTGGAAAAAAGCCAAATTCATCCTTTACTGGGTCAACTCTATGAGATAGATTGGGATAAGTTGGCTGAAACAATAAAAACTGCTATCCGTTTTCTTGATGACACTATTGATGTTTCTAAGTATCCCTTGAGAAAAATTAGGAAAGTAGTTTTAGGAAATAGAAAGATTGGTTTAGGAGTGATTGGTTGGAGTGATACCCTTATTCGAATGGGACTTTCTTACCGTGATGAAAAAGCCCGGAAACTAGCTGAGAAAGTGATGAAATTTATCCGAGATGTTGGTTGGCAAACATCTGCTGAACTAGGTGAGGAAAGAGGTTCATTCCCTAATTTTGTTGGGTCTATCTGGCAGAAACGGGGTTATAAACATTTTCGGAATGCTACTGTTACCACCATTGCTCCAACAGGGACAATCGCTATTATAGCCATGGCTTCTTATGGGATAGAACCCCTTTTTGCTCTTTCTTATTATAAGGAGGCTATGGATGGGGTTAAGCTGCCTGAGTTAAATAAAGATCTTTTTCGAGTACTTAACTGGCTGGTTAAGAAAAGAAAGATAAGTAAGGAGGAGTTAGAGATTAGCCGACGACAGGTTTTGAAAACAGGTTCTATTCAGAAATTGGACTTTTTACCTGGATTGGTTCGGAATGTCTTTGTGACAGCAATGGATCTAACCCCATTAGAGCATATTAAAATGCAGGCTACCTGGCAGAAATATGTTGATAATGCTGTTTCTAAGACCATAAATATGCCTAATTCAGCTAATGTCCAGGATGTTATTGATGCTTTTGTCACTGCTTGGCGTTATAAGTGTAAGGGGATTACTATTTATCGGGATGGTTCTCGGGATGTGCAGGTTCTTAATATTGGTGATTTTAAAAACAAAGGAGACATCTCCCAAACGAAAAAAAGAAAACCTTTTCTGAAGCGATTATTATTTAAGAAAGGTCAGAAGGAGAAAAAGGAGATATCCAATATTTGTCCTATGTGTGGCGCTAAAATGCAGGTAACCGAGGGGTGTAAAATTTGTCCCAAGTGTGGCTTTTCCGCTTGTTCTGTCTGATGTTAAAATAAAAGTGGAATGTTCTTAGCTAGACAAGCAGTTTTAGATTTATTAGAACAGCGAGAAATAGTTATTAACCCTTTTAAAGGGGAGAAATTGGGCATTCTAAGTTATAACTTGAGTCTAGCTAAGGAAGTGGTTAATCCTCAAACAGGGGAGGTTATTCCCCTTATTGATTTCCAGTTGTTACCCAATCAATTCGTTTTAGCTAA
The DNA here is from genome assembly GCA_015486555.1 of Candidatus Microgenomates bacterium. Classification (GTDB taxonomy): domain Bacteria; phylum Patescibacteriota; class Microgenomatia; order JAADGY01; family JAADGY01; genus S014-63. The sequence continues at coordinate 3,972 of WFRL01000009.1, forward strand.
TACTCAAGAATATCTCATCTTATCCACCAAAGTTGCCGGTTTTGTTACCGGGCGATCCTCATTAGCCCGCTTGGGAGTATTGACTACCTTCGATAGCCATCTGGTTGAACCAAGTTTTGAGGGAAGTTTAACTTTAGCCATAAAGAATCTTTCTAATAAACCAGTTTTACTAAGGGAAGGATTAGAATTGGTTCAAATTTCCTTTCTCATCATCCAAGGAAGGGAAGAAACAGTTATTAAGAAGAAGAAAGATTATCAAGCTCAGGCTAAAGTGGTTGAAAGCCAGCTATGTCGGGAGTTAACAGATGGATGAGTTAGTTGATAAAACCCGTCAGTTTTATAACAAGGCTGCTGTGGCTTACTTAAATAGGAACTTTCATCGGGTAAAAGTTGAAATTTTAACTCAATTCCTTAATTATCTCCCTCGACCAGAAAGAGTATTAGATGTAGGCTGTAGTGTAGGCCGAGACTTGATGTGGTTGAAGGCTCATGGAGTAGAGAAAGTTTATGGTATTGATTTTGCTGAAGAGATGATTGAGATTGCTAAGAAATATGTTACGGCTAAGTTTTCCACTACTGATATTACCCAGGGACTTGGCTTTTCCCCAGCGACCTTCAATGGAGTTTTGTGTTTGGGTACTTTAGGAAATATCTCTAAAGGCCGCCTGACTCGGAAGGTAATTAAAGAAACATACCAAGTTCTTAGGCTGGGAGGTGTGTTGGTGATTACAGTTAAGGAGGGCGACCGTGAGTTTTTGGAGGTAACTAATAAATATGGAATAGAATATATGAACCTGCCTCGGAGAGTAAGTTTGTACCGGCAAGGTGAATTGAATGATCTTCTTACCCAAGTAGGGTTCCAATTACTTGAGTCTCGAGTTTACCAGGATGATAATCTCCGCTGGGTAATTAGTTATGCTAAGAAAACAGACAGTAAGGCTAAGTAAACTCCGGTCTTAGTTTATCGGCGTCGATCTCAATATTAAGGTAATCCTTAACCTGTTGTTCAAGTAGTTGGGGTTGGCCAGTGGTTAACCAGAACATCTGAGGGGAGGTGTTAGAAAGAGATTTCTCCTTCGTAACAGGGCAGAGTCGGGATGCTTGTTTGGCTACCGCTTCTGAAGGCTCAATAATAGTGGCTTGAAGGAAGAATTGTTGTATTTTCTTTTTTATTAAAGGGTAGTGAGTGCAGCTTAAACCAATAGCGGCAGGGGAAGAGAATTTTTTCTTTATCTGGTCCAAGATTGAGTTTATCTTTAACCAGTTTCTCTCCTCAATGGCCGTGGCTAGATGGGGAGGAGAGTAAGCTCGCATTTTTGATGGCTGGAACTGTTCAATGAGTTTTTCGAACCTAGAAGAGTGAATAGTGTTCCAGGTTGCTAAGAGAAGAGAATTGTGGAATTGGGCTAAAGGTTTGACTACTGGTTCGACTCCGATGATAGGAAGATTGAATCGCCGGCGGAGCTGAGAAAGACTGATAGAAGTAGCTGTATTACAGGCAATAACTAGGCAGTCAAGATGGAAACCATTAATTGCCTGATTAAGGAGAGATAATAATCGTTTTTTAATAATTTCTTTTGGTTTCTCTCCATAAGGAAAGTAGGCTTGGTCAGCTAGGTAATAAATAGTGCTTCTGGGTTGTTTTTTTATTAAGTGCTGAAGGATGCTTAGTCCTCCGATTCCCGAGTCAAAGACTAAAATTCGTGGCGACATAATATATTATAAAATTTCTGTTTTTTAGTCTCTCTTCGGGTCATTCTGAGCGGGCCGAGAGGCGAAGTGAAGGATCTAGAGAGCGGGAGCGAGCGCAAAGTCATTGGCAGCCAAGTTTTTTCTAAGCTTTTACTACGGGTTACTAATTGTTTTTCAACCTAGTTCCTCTAACCTAGCTCCTAGTTCCGATCTCATGCGCCTTCGGCTAGATCCTTCGTCGCCCAGCTCCTCAGGATGACTCTAAGAGAAAAGATAAGTTTTGATAACTGATTATTGGAATTTGGAATTTGTTTGGATACTTGGAATTTGATAATTAGTCATTTTTACTAATCTCCAAGTTCTAAGTTCCAAGTTCCGATTACCTAGCTCCTAGTTCCAATTCCTTTGTCCCAAATTCCAGGGTTTATAATACCTATATGGTAGTCAGCAAAAAGACTGTTGATCAATTGCTGGACTTTGTGGCCGACCGAAACCTGCGTTTTTTGTCTCGTGATGTTCCTTCAACTAAAAAGAAGGTTCAGATCTTGGCTCGGGCAGTTAAGTTGGGCGAGGAGGTAGGAGAACTCTACAATGATGTTCTTGGTTATTTAGGCCTCCAACGCCAGGATAAGTTGGAAAAGTTTACTTTGGAAAATTTAGAGGAAGAGGTCGTTGATGTTTTAATAACTCTTTTAGTTCTGGTTTCTCTCTTTCCGGAAATGGATATCGAAACGGCCATTAAAAGAAAGATTAAAAAGATAAAAGCTCGAGATAGGAGATGAATACCAAATCAGCTGAGTGGCTGAAAGTAGAAAAATATCTTCAATCTAAGGGAATAACTTTTCAAGTGTATGAGCATCCCCCTGTTTTTACCGTAGCTGAGGGGAAGAAATATAAAATTAACGTCCCTGGTCTGGGCTGTAAAAGCTTATTTCTCAAAGAGGCTAAAGGAGCAAAATATATTCTTTATACCTTGCCAGGGGAGAAGCGAGCCAATCTCCGCCTGTTGGCCGATGAGGTAGGAGAAAAAAGACTGACCTTTGCTAAGCCAGTAGAATTGGAACAGTTTTTAGGAGTTACTCCAGGATCAGTTTCTCCTTTTTCTATTCTCAATGATCGGCAAAAGAAGGTGGTTCTAGTCATTGATAAGGAGGTTATTCAAGCTAAAGAGATAAATGTTCATCCTAACGACAATCGGGCCTCTTTGGTTCTAATTCAGGAAATGTTCCGCCGTTTTCTTTCTACTCTCGATCGGCCGTATCAGCTCTTGTGAAGTTATAATTGATTATGAAAACGATAAAGATACGGGGGGTGCGCTTTAATTTTGAGTTCCCTTTTTATGATCTTAAAAAAGAGTTAAAATGGGGACTTACCCTTGAGAAGAAAAGGCGGCCTTTGGTAATATTTACTCCAAATCCGGAACAAGTAGTCCAAGCAAAGGAGAACTCATTATTTAAGGATTGTTTGAACTCATCTGATCTTAACTTAGTTGATGGAGTAGGGATAGTCTGGTATCTAAAAATTAAGCGGGGAATTTCTGTCCAACGGATAAGTGGGGTAGACTTAGCTTGGCAGTTGCTTGAATTTTTGAACCAAAAGAAAGGCAGGGTTTTTCTGCTCGGAGGCCAGAAGGAGGTGAATGAGTTGGCTCTGTCTAAGCTGAAAGAAAAATTTCCCAGTTTAGAGACAAGAGGGGTAGGGGGGAATAAAGTAGGTGCGCAGGGAGAGATTGATGAGGAAATAGTTGGAGTGATAAATGCCTTTCGTCCTGACCTGCTTCTAGTAGCTTTTGGGGCGCCGAAACAGGAGTTTTTTAGCTGCCGTTATCGAGATGTATTAAAAGCCAAAGTATTAATGGTGGTTGGGGGCACTTTTGATTACTGGGCTGGTAAAGTTCCTCGCGCCCCTGGCTGGATGCAAAAACTAGGCCTCGAGTGGCTTTTTAGATTAATTATTGAACCATGGAGAATAAAAAGACAGGTGAGGCTAATAAGGTTTATTATAGGAGGGAATTAAGTATGCGAGATGGAGGGGAGAACCAACCCAGCTTGCAAGATATTCTTTCAAAACGAGTAATAAGAGAGAGAACTAAAAGGAATTTTTCTAGAGAAAGGCAGAAGCTAGCAAAGGAAGTTATTACTAAAAGGCAAGAATTAATGTCTCAAATAATGAAAACCAGAACTAAGATGGAGTTTTTAGTTGAAAAAATAAAACGGTTGGACAATTTATTAGATCGGTTGTATCGGGAAAGAGTAGAGTTGGAACGACGTTTAAGAAGATGGAAAAAATTACCAATTTTGTCGGGGAGTGCTGTAGTCCAAAAGATGGTTGAAAAACTAAATAAGAGAAACCCTCTTATGTTTTCCTTGGTAAGACATTTGGATGAGATTAATCAACAGATCGATTTATACCGACAAATTAGGGAAAGAGATGAGCAATGGGTAATTAAACTTCAGCGGAACCTTGAGGAATTAAAGAAAGGTCGAGATTTGTGGGATCAGATAGAAAAATTCTATATAGAGAAACGCCAAGGTCTACTTACTAAAGAAGAACGGCAATTGTATTTCCGTGAAGAAGTATTAGCAAAACTTTCTTTGCAAGAATATTTAGAGCTATGGCAAAGAGGAAACTATCATTTTCTTGCCCATGTTAGTAGGCAAGGAATCAGAGATCATAATGGTATGTTTTATCATGCTGGAGGTTTGGCTGAGTTTCATCAAGGTATGACTAAAATGCTAGAGGATGGGCGCTTGCGGCCTCCTGTTTATGTGAAGGGATTGAAGGGAACTTCAAAAGAGGAGATTGAAGCGTTTTTGAAAAGTAAAGGAATTTTTAATTTTGATTCTGTAGATGAAGCTATTGAGGAATTTAAGAGGTATCTTTATGGTACTTTAGCGGAGATGCCAGCATTTCCAGATGAAACAGCGGTTCACCTTTCTGTTGAGGCCATTATGGATACTCTCTATGGGGGCGAGAGGGGAAATGAGTGTTTTGTTATCTTTCCAGCTGACTTTATAGCCTCTCAATACACATTCTTTAGTAAGGGTAGGGGATTGATCGCTGCAAATAGTGATACAGCTAGAAATGATGTTTCGGTTTGGTCATCTCCATGGCAGAAAGGTATTTTAGTTAATGCGGGTATAGTTTTCTTGCCAAAGGAAACACCAGTAGACCCGTTGACAGGTTCTCGTTATCAGTTGGAGGTTATAACTAATCCCAAATCGGAGGGAAAAAAGCTAGTGAGGAGACGAGTCGAAAATGAGGAAAAATTATTAAGGGCAATAGCCAGTGTCATTTTGAAACCTGATGTTGAGTTAGTAGAAGCATATGAAATGTACAACAAAAGTACTTATTGGGAACAAGATCAATATAAAGAGCATTTATCTCAAGTACTTTGGAGAAAGTTGAAGGAAACTGGTTTTGATAGAATTGACTTCAGTTATTTAGTACATAAGCTTATATACTTAGTAGGAGAAGTAATTGAAGGTAGAGAAATAAGCGAAAAAGAACTGGAATATGAATTAGAAAAAGGTAATGTCTTTTATCAGAAAGCTCTTAATCCTATCAGAGCCGAAGATTACTGGAGCAATTATTTTAAGCAATATCCATCACAAAAGCCAGCTCATTTAGTCTTTTATTCTGGTTCTCCCACAACAGCTGTTTATGACTTTTTGAAAAATAATGGAATTGAGATAGGAAGGAAAACTAAGAAGGAAAAGGATCCATTTCTTGGTTTTGAAGAGCATGTGGTAAAAAGGTTAGATGAGTGGAGCACTCCATCTAATAGTGATCCTCGAGTTTGGAGAGGTTTACAAGAAATAGAAACAAGAGGAATTCAGATTATTAAGAAAGCTTACAAGTAAAGAAGAGATTAGGTGTTGTTAATGGGGATTAGGCCAATGGACCACTTCCCATGTTCCTCCACCATAAATTTGTTGCAAGGTTGAAAAGAGAAGAGGATAGTTCCTTGGAAGTTTGATTATGAGAACTTCTGTGGTATTATGTATCTTCTTATTTTAGTATTATAATAATCACATGATCGTGAGGAATGAATTGATGGATATCAGTGAAGACTCTGGAAAGAAGGAACAAAAAGATGCGGGACAGGTTAAGGCTGTAAAAGTTGTAGTAGGTAGAATACTAAATGGTTTGGAAGGTAAGGGTCCATTGTCTTTTTTAAAGCACTCTCCTGGACCTGAAAGTGTAGTTGCTTTTTCCTTAGGAGAAGAGGTTAGGGGGAGGATTGATTTGGAAAACGTCAGGAGTATATGGTATCGTTATAAAGAAGCATTATCTAAGTTGCTTTATCTTCGAGAACATACTTCACCACGCGACAGAAATAAAGTAGCTGCTGAAAAACGAGCCGAGTTACTTAGAGAAAGGTTAGTTGAAGAACTAGAAAAAGCAATCGAAATTTGGGGTGGATTTGGGGGGAAGAAACAAAGGATAAACGTACGGGCTGTAATAGCTCTTCTGGTCACATCTTTCGCTTTGGTAGCTTGTGGAGGTGGTAGTAAAGATGTTGAATCTAATGCTCTTCCAACTTCTCCATCTCCTACAACTCTAACTAAAACAGCTCCTACCCATACGCCAGGGATAGTAAGAACTCAACGTTCTCCTACCGCTACCCCTACTAAAGTTCCTACTCCTCCTATGGTAACAGAACAACCCTCCATATCTACCGAAACCTCTAGGTTGCCCCTTTTAGATTCAGAAGTAAAGGAGCAAATGGTCCAACAAATGGGTTTATCTGGACCTGAATTGGTTGAAATAACTAGAGAGATAGATTCGGAAGAAGCACGCTACTTATTAGTGGGTGAAGCGGGGAATCCCCATCGAAATAAAGCCTTGTACGGCATCGAACGAAATGGAGCTGTTGTTGAGAATTTGGGCGAGCTGGTTCAAGAGGCATTACGACGGTCTGCGGAAAGTGATAGTGAGAAGATGGCGGTGGTGGCCGCTTTTGACA
>WFRL01000010.1 GCA_015486555.1 Candidatus Microgenomates bacterium
GAGCTCGGAGCTTGGAACTCAGAACTCAGTAATTGGAACTAGGAGCTAGGTTAGAGGAACTAGGTTGAAAACAATTAATAACTCGTAGTAAGAGTTTAGAAAAAACTTGGCTGCCAGCGACTTTGCGCTCGCTTCCGCTCGCTAGATTCTTCCCCTCCGCATCGGAGGGTCAGAATGACGCGGAGAGGAGGTTGTACCTCTCCTCCTGGAGTCACCCTGAACGAGCCGTTTCCCTTTTCTTTGTCATCCTGAACGAGCCGTCAGGCGAAGTGAAGGATCTAGCCGATAGGCGCACGGGCGTCTACTCAAGTTTGGGAGCTAAATTCTTTGCGCTTCGGCTAGATTCTTCGTCGCTATGGCTCCTCAGAATGACGAGAAAGATGAGGTTTGATCATTGGAATTTGGATATTGTTTGGAACTTGGAATTTAGTATCACGTCATTCTGAGCCCCAGCGAAGGATCTAGCCGATAGGCGCATGGATGCGCACCCAAACTTGGGTGCCACTACCTTTGCACTCACTGTTGCTCGCTAGATCCTTCACTTCGCCTGACGGCTCGTTCAGGATGACTTGATAGACAAGGTTTAGAATTTAGAGATTAGGATTTGTTTAGGATTTAGTGCTTTCTTCCCTAGTTCCTAGTTCCATTCAACTAAGTCTTTGTTGGACTGCGGCGGCAATCTTAGTAAGAGCATTGGCATAAGCTGCTTGACGATGAGTTAATCTCTCTCCTTTGACTTTAGCCATCATCTCATCAAAAGCTTGAGCCATTATCTTTTCCAGCTTGGCAAATACCTCATCTTTCGACCAATAATAACCTTGCCGGTTCTGAACCCACTCAAAGTAAGAAACAGTTACTCCCCCAGCATTGGCTAAGACATCAGGTATTACTTTTACTCCCCTTTTAAGGAGAATTTCCTCTGCTTCAACAGTTGTCGGACCATTAGCCATCTCAATTATATACTTAGCCTTTACTGCTTCAGCATCGGCTTCATTAATAGCTCCCTCCAGAGCAGCTGGAACCAAGACATCAACATTAAGAGATAAAACACCATCTCTCTCTAACTTTTCTCCAGTTGCTGCGGTTACGCTCCCTTTCTCTTTTTTAACCTTTATAACCTCCTCAATATCTAAACCTTGAGAATTGTAGATAGTTCCTCGTGAATCGGAAACAGCAACTACTTTGTAACCTTCTTGAGCGGCGAAGTCGGCAAACCAACTGCCTACATTCCCAAAACCTTGAATAGCCACTGTCGTTTCCTGCGGGGATAAGTTATAGTACTTAGCTAAACTATTAAGAACATCAACTCCACCTCGGCCGGTAGCTTCGGTCCGACCTTGAGAACCACCCATTTCTATTGGTTTCCCTGTAAAAGTAGCTAAAGACAACTCACCTTTAAGGTGAGAATACTCATCAACCATCCAAGCCATTATCTGGGCGTTAGTATTAACATCAGGCGCTGGAACATCTTTGTCTGGCCCAATAATTGGAGCCACTGCTCGAACATAAGCGCGGGATAGCTTTTCTAGCTCAGTCAGTGATAGTTTATGAGGATCAACAATAACTCCTCCTTTCCCACCACCATAAGGAACACCAACTACAGCACACTTCAAGGTCATCCATAAAGAGAGGGCCATCACCTCTTCTTTTGTTACCCTTGGATGGAAACGGATACCTCCTTTGTATGGACCGCAGGCGTTATTATGCTGACTGCGGAAACCATCAAAAATGGAATAGGATCCATCATCTCTTTTAATCATTAATTTGAACTCCAAGACACGATCCGGCTTCTCAATTGTTTCAAGTAGGTTTTTATCCAAACCAATCTGTTTAGCCACCGCTTCCAAATTAGTAACTGCTTCTTGCCATGGATTAAGAGACATGATACCTCCCTCCCTCTTCGGAACTTTAATAACTTCTTCCACTTTTATTGTAGCTAACCCGTCAATGGGAAATCGGAACTAGGAGCTAGGCAATTAGAACTCGGAACTTAGAAAAAATAACCAAATCACAAATTCCAAGTAATCCAAACAAATCTCAAATATCAATTATTCAAACATTATTCTTTTTTTCTTTATTTTATTTTTATTCTTTTTTTTTCTTGTTTTTGATTATTGGTTATTGGAGTTTATTTGAAAATTGATCATTGAAAATTGGTTATTTTTAGTGCTCCAACTCACTTCAACCCTAGAAGGGCGTCGATGCGCGGCTTATCAAAGCCAACTACAACTTGGCCGTTTATCCAAGCTTGGGGTACTCCCATCTGCCCAGAACGAGCCACCATAGCTTGAGCAAAAGCTTGATTCTTAGATACATCAACATCCCTAAAAGGAACACCCTTCTCCTGCAAATACATCTTCAGCCGCCGACACCAAGGGCAAGACGGTGCGGAAAAAACAATAATTTCCCTTTTTTCTTTTCGTTTCTTTTTCTCCTCAGGAGTCAAATTGAGCAAACTTTCAATTTCATTCTTATAAACTAAGGCTGGTCGGACACCAACCAACTGGTTAAAAACCTCTCCCCCGTCGAAGAAAACAACTGTTGGAATACTCATCACTCCATATTTTTCAGCTATCTGTTGGTTTTTATCAACATTCAACCTGATAAACTTAACCTCTCCTTTGTACTCCTCAGCCAAACGATGGAGAATAGGACCTAAACGCAAACAAGGATGACACCATGGAGCCCAAAAATCTACTACTACCAATCCCTTGTCTTTCAGAACTTCCTTTTCAAAATTGTCTTCACTTACTTCGAGAACAAGTTGATTATTCATTTTGCCTCTTTATCTTAACTTATTCAAATTATCCAGGAACTCCTTATTAGTCTTAAACTTATTCATCTGACGCAGGAAAAGCTCCGTTCTCTCTTCTTGAGAAAGCATATCCAACATCCGCCGGAGGGTAACTATTTTTTTATACTCCTCAGTGGAGAATAACAATTCCTCCTTACGAGTCCCTGACCGTTGGACATCAATAGCTGGAAAGACTCGCCGCTCAGCGAGGGGGCGACTAAGATGAAGCTCCATATTTCCTGTCCCTTTAAACTCCTCGTAAATAAGATCGTCCATCCGGGAACCTGTCTCTACCAATGCCGTTCCTAAAATAGTTAGAGAACCACCATTTTCAAAATTACGGGCAGCACCAAAAAATTTCTTGGGTGGGTAAAGGGCGGCTGGATCAAAACCTCCAGACAAAGTTCTACCGGAGGGTGGAGCAATAAGATTATAGGCCCGTGCTAAACGGGTAATCGAGTCTAGAAGGATCACTACATCGTTTCCCTCTTCCACCAACCGCTTAGCCCTCTCTAAGGCCACAGAGGCTAATCTCGTTTGGGTCTCGGGGGCTTCATCAAAATTTGAAGCCACTACAATCCCTTTTATGCTTCGGCTAAGGTCAGTTACTTCCTCAGGTCTTTCCCCTACTAAAACGGCCATTATTTTTATCTCTGGGTAATTTTTAGCTATACCTTGAGCAATTTGTTTAAGAATAGTTGTCTTGCCTGCTTTCGGCGGAGAAACAATTAGACCTCGCTGACCTTTGCCGATCGGAGCAATAAGGTCAATAACCCGGTTAGTTAAGGGAGTTAGACCTATCTCTAATTTTATTTGCTCTTGGGGATAAACAGGCACTAAATTACGGAAATAACGGCGATTATACTCAAGGTTTCCCCCCTCTAAAAGATGATCATTAACAGCTGTCACCTGGAGTAAACCCCAATAGCGTTCACTGTTCTTTGGTTGACGAGCCAACCCTTTTACCCAATCTCCAGTTCGTAGATGAAACCTTCGAATCTGGGAAGGAGAAATATAAACGTCGTTCACACTTGGCTTATAGTTGGGACGGAGAAAGCCATGCCCTTCTGTAGTTATTTCCAAAACTCCTTCTACTTCCTTTTGAATACCATCTTGACGAGAAAGTAAATTATTATTAACAACAGAAGACGAGGAAACCGTTCTAGTTACTTTCTTTACTTCTCTCCCTTCACCAGAAGGTTTATTATCAGAAGAGAAATTGAGTGGGCGGAGCTTGGACAAAGGATCATTATTGGAGTGAGAGTTGTTTTTATCAGTCAAGAGAGCCTCCTTAAAATATATTAATAACTGGAGATAAATTTAACATCCTAAACCTATCCTTTTTGTTGTTTAAAACGGGAACTTCTTATTTTTTAGCATAGAGTGTCAAAAATGTAAAGGTCATAGTTGAGATTAAATGCCAAATAAAAAGAACAACATCTCTTATTTTTACCTCTTTCATCTTGACAACTTTTATCTTTGTGCTATCTTAATAAACAAGCGTTAGCTAGGTGGTTTTCTTTCTAGCTAATGACTTACTACTTAACGAGCATTGCTGCTCGTAAAGCTGCTATAAGCTTTAGCGACAGCAATGCTCTTTTAGTAAAAAGAAAAGATTATTTTTCTTCCCCATCGACTTAATCCTTCCGCTTGGCGAAGAGTAAATAATCGCCCTCTTCCCTGTCTTTTACCTAACCGCCGACCTTGACGATCATTTTTAAGTAATCGAAGAAGAAAATTAATTTTTACCATTTGATGTTAGTATAAACACTATTTGAATTATTGTCAACCTATAGTCTTTTAACACCCTGGTTTTCCACATACCTATAGTTTTTCATCCCTGTTAAATAACGTATTTTTCTTGCTGTTAAAAGAATGTGGGTGGCCTAAAACTACGTATTATAGGAATACAATGGAGCTTGGAACTCAGTAAATAACCAATTATCAAATCCCAATTTCCAAGATCATCACACTCCCGAAGAGTGATAAATCACACTTCGGGAGAGTGATTTATTCTAAGTTCCGAGTTCTGAGTTCTAATAACCGAGTTCCGTCTTAGCCAACTTTCGGAGAAGAGTGGGCCGAGTTACTCCTACTCTTTCCATACCCAGTCTCTTAGCCTCTTTTAAGCGTCGATTAATAAAAGGTACTGGCCTTACCTCACCTAATAACCCTACCTCACCGAAGAAAGCACTTTTGGGTTTCAAGGGTTTCTGTTTAACAGCTGAGACTATAGCCAAAGAAACAGCTAGATCTATGGCCGGTTCTTGGATTCGTAAACCACCAGTGATATTAACAAAAACATCATAATTCCCTAAAGGCAAGCCTAAACGCCGACTAATTATGGCTGAGAGGATGATCAGTTTATTAGTAGAAATTCCCTGGGCCACTCGCCGAGGAATGTTCAGAACCGTTGGATTCACCAATGCCTGGACCTCTACTAAAATAGGCCGATCTCCCTCCATAATCACACCTGTTGCCGCTCCAGGGACAGCTACTTTAAGCTGGGAGGAAAAAAGAGTCAAGGGATTAGCTACCTCCCTTAAGCCACTCCCCTCCATAGTAAACAAACCCACTTCATTAGTTGTTCCAAAGCGGTTCTTTACTGCCCGGAGAATGCGAAATTGATGGTTGCTATCACCTTCAAAATAAATAACAGTATCAACCATATGTTCTAATAATTTCGGTCCAGCAATTCTCCCCTCCTTGGTTATATGCCCAATAATGATAATCGGCACTAGATATCTCTTGGCCAAGTCCATCAATTGCTGAGCAATTTGGCGGATCTGGCTAATCGAACCAATCTGTGACTCCAAAACTCCACTTTCAACAGTTTGAATAGAATCAACAATGACTAAACTTGGTTTCTCTTTAATTACCAAGTTTTCTAAACCTGCAATCTCCCTTCCTTCAATTAGATAAAATTTCGCCGGTAAGGAAGAGGTCAGACGTTGAAGGCGAAGTTTAATTTGAGGCAAGTTTTCCTCCCCACTGAGATAATAAACAGTACATTTATGGGCTAAATTCAAACCTATCTGGCTGGCTAGGGTTGATTTGCCGATACCAGGTTCACCTGCCAAAAGAATTAAACTACCAGGGACCAAACCTCCCCCCAGAACCCTATTAACTTCTTTAATTCCTGTTGTTAATCGATGAACATTATTTACCTCAACTTTACTCAAAGGTAAGGAGCGTAGGCTTGTTTTGTTTCCTTTTGTGCTTTCTGTTTCTACTTCAACTAATGAATTCCAGGCCCCGCAATTAGGACATCGGCCATACCATTTACTAAATGTTGCTCCACATTCCTGACAAACAAATTTTTTCTGTTTTTTAACCATCTTACTTTATATTATCCTATCTCGTAAATTGGAACTAGGAGCTAGGAGCTAGGGGATTAATTTTTAATTTGAAATTTTTAATTTTTAATTATCAGAACTTGGAGCTTAGAACTCGGCAAGAAAGCACCAAATCACAAATTCCAAGTATCCAAACAAATCTCAATGATCAAAATTCAAAACCTTTTTAGGGAGTCATCCTGAA
>WFRL01000011.1 GCA_015486555.1 Candidatus Microgenomates bacterium
GGGGCTGGTTGGAAGTTGAGTTTGGAAGCACCATTGGTCGGCCTGATCTTTAACCCAGTACTCTCCTTTTGGAGATGAAAGGTAGGTAGTTTTCTCGACAACTTCTGAGTTATGGAGAAGACGAAGGCTGTCGCCGGAGTTATTGAACATAGCAGAGGGAACTTCAATTAAGTAGCTACTATGTGAGGCAACTTGGCCTTGGAGATTTAAAGGAGAGGAACCTCCTTCTATGTCGTCGATCTGCCAACTACTTAGGTCTATTACCGAATCTGTGGGGTTAAATAAAGAAACCTGCTCTTTTTCACCAGCTGGGGGATTAGCCAGTAGCCACTTTAATTCTAGTTGTTGGCTGATGGCTAAAGTAGCTGATGGTGAGAGAAGTAGAAATAGACTGCTGAGGAAAATAATTAACCGAATCACTTATAGTAGACGACAGCTTTGTTAATTTGGTATTTGTGGTAATACTGGCTGAAGGGTAAGTCTGGCCCGTACCAAGGGTCATTCATGATGTAATCCTGACCGTTCTTTTTCTTCAAAACAATAAAGTGACCATCACCGCCAAGATTAAGGTGAACAATGACCGGCTTGTTTTGGTCTAAATAGTTACTGATCTTAGAGATGCTAATTTGTTTTTCTTTTAATCCATTTAATGTTGGCCAGGGGGAGAGCATATAAGCAGTAGTCAAGAAGAAGTAATTAGGATTAGAAGCAATGGTAATAGGGGTAATATTTACCCCATAACGCTTGTGGACCATGGCTACCGAAGTGATCAGACAACCCACATTGAGGATATTTTCACCCGAATGGTCGCCGATTTCTAAGTAAGCCCAACGGGAATCCCGTTGGGAGTAATACCAACCGTCTTTGCCTGAAGGCACATTGGTCCAGAGGCCATTACCACCTTTTAGGCGGCGAGCGGCGAAGGCTTTTAAGGCCGCCATTTGAGCCTTAGCTTGGGCTAGAAGTTGTTGATAACGTTGCTCGTCACCCTTAGTTATTTCCAGAAGGCGTTTCTTTTCCACTTGTTGTTGAGCCAAGATTATTTTTTGTTTTTTAAGAGATTTGGTAATTACTCCTAATTGTTTTTTCCTCTTTTCTTTAATTTCTTTTTCTTGGTTAAAAGTGTCTTGAGTAGTTGATAACTGTTTAATCATCTTTTCATCTGATTGGATAAGTCTTTTAAGATAGAGTTGGAGAGCTACCTTATAATTGAAGTCCTGACCACTCAGAAAACTAGCACTGGAAAGGTGAGCCAACTTATATTCTTGGATAAGGCGGTTGGTTAAGATAAGCTTCATTTTTTCTAACGATGTATTCAAAATGGATATTTTACTTTGGAGAAGTTTAATAGTAGTCTTAACGACTTCTTTTTCTTTTTCTAGTTTTCTTATGCGGTAGTTGGTTAATTGAATCTGGGTGTCATAGTATTTAATCTGTTCAGAAAGGGTTTTATGTTGCCGACTGAGTTGGTCTAGTTTTTGGCTGTATTCCTCTATTTTAGATTCTAGTTCCTTTTGTTCTGCCTCTTTTTGTTTGAGGAGATTTTCTATGTTTTCTGTTTTGGTCTGGTTACCATAGGCCCAGAAATAATGGAGGTAGACGGTGGCTAGAGATAGGAAGATAACTCCAAGAACGAGAAGAAAAGTGAATATCCTTCGCATATTTTAGTTTAGCATTCTCTCAAGGTATCGGAACTTGGAGCTTGGATCTTAGATCTTGGAAATCAGTATGTTAACGAGTCATCCTGAGGAGCCATAGCGACGAAGGATCTAGCCGAAGGCGCAGGGAATTGGAACTAGGAACTAGGTTGAAAACAAAAATAAGGGTGTGAGTAGGAGTAAAAAACTTGGGAGCTAAGTTCTTTGCGCTCGCTTCCGCTCGCTAGATCCTTCACTTCGCCTCTTGGCTCGTTCAGGATGACGTGGAGAGAGGGAAAGATAACCGTCTCTCCGGGTCATTCTGACCCTCCGAGGCGGAGGGGAAGAATCTAGCGAAGCGCAGAGTAACTGGTACTCAAGCTTGGGAGTACTCTCTCGCGCCTTCGACTAGATCCTTCGTCGCTCTAGCTCCCGGCAAGTCGGGACGACTGTTCTAGCTGTTTTGGATTTTGGTATTAGGATTTTGACATTGTTTAGGATTTTCCGCCCAAGGCGGATCCGCCGTGGCGGAAGAATTTAGAGATTAGGATTTATTTATAGGTATGCTATCCTAGAGGTACGATGACAGTACAATTAGGTGCTCATCTATCTATTGGCCAGGGTTATGCTGCTGCGGTAAGAAGAGTACACGAGATGGGTGGGAACGCTTTGCAGATTTTTTCTGCTTCTCCGCGAATTTGGCGGCGGCCAAAGGTTGCCGAAAAAGATATCCTTGAGTTTAAGCAAGCCAAAGCTAAACTTGATGTAGAACCAGTGGTTTTTCACAGCCAGTATTTAATAAACTTAGCTGTTGACAATCCCACCAGCCAGAAATCAATAACTAATCTTATCTGGGAATTGAAATTGGCCGAGAAGATGGGAGTTATAGGAACGGTTATTCATCTGGGTTCATATCTCAAAGCTAATCCCCAACTTGGTTATCAGATTTTGCTAAAAAATATCTCAGCGGTTTTAGCTGAAGCACCTTCAAATGTTTATTTCATTATGGAAAATGCGGCCGGCAATAAGGTTGGTCAAACATTAGATGAACTTCTGAGGATTATTAAATCTCTTCAGGATAAGCGCCTGAGACTATGTTGGGATACTTGTCATGGTTTTGCCGCTGGAGTTGATTTATCAACTAAGGAAAAACTTGATCGCTTTTTAGAAATTATTGATACTAAAGTTGGTTTAGAGAGGTTAGTTCTTTGGCACTTTAATGACTCGCGTGACCCGTTTAATTCCCATCGTGACCGCCATGCTAATATTGGAGAAGGATATATCGGCCTGGATACCTTCCGAGTTATTCTTAATCATCCCCTAGCCAATCGGGTGCCGATAATCATTGAAACACCTGGTTTTGCTGGTCGAGGTCCGGATAAGGAAAATTTAGATATTTTGAAAGAGTTAATAGATAAACAATGAAAACAGGAATAGTTGCTTTAGTTGGCCGCCCCAATGTGGGGAAATCAACTCTTCTTAACCAGATAATGCATCAAAAAGTGTCTATTACCTCTCCTCGCCCCCAGACCACTCGCCGTTTGATCCAAGCTGCCTATGAAGATGAACGTGGCCAGATTATTTTTATTGATACCCCTGGCATTTTTGCTAAAATTGAAGGACAAGTCGCCGCCAGAATAAATACTCTAGCCACTAAATGGCGAGGAAATGTCAATTTAGTTGTCTATTTAGTTGACAAAACTAGAGCTAGAGGGCGGGAAGAAAACCGTATCTTAGGTTTAGTTCGTCAAGCCAAAGTCCCAAAGATTATGGTTTACAACAAAATTGATATCAAGAAACCTGATTATACTTATGAGTATCGGGTTTATGAATCCGAGTTTGATGATTTGGTCTCTATTTCTGCTCTCAAAGGTCAGCACATAAAAACTTTATTGGAGAAAATTTTTAACTTTTTGAAGGAAGGCTATACCCCTCTTTTTGACTCTCAAAGTCTGCCTCCAAGTAAGCTTCTTAATCTTGACTCACGTCTTTTTCTGGCTGAACTGGTCCGAGAGAAAATTTTTCTCACTTTTCGGCAAGAGATACCCTACACAGTTGGTGTAGAGGTTGAAAAGATACGGGATGAAGAGGAGCTTTTTTATCTCAAGGCAAAGATTTTTACCTTAACTGATAAGTATAAGCGGGTTATTATTGGGCATGAGGGTGAGAATATTAAGAAAATAGGAATTATGGTTCGTCGAGAGTTAGAGCTTATTACTAATAAGAAGGTTTATGTTGGTCTTCAAGTGGAAACCGACAAACATTGGCCAGAAAGATTATTGATTTAATGACCGAAGAAGTTGTCTGATTTTGTCAGGTGTTTTAGTTAGATCCTCTTTTAGCTGATTAGCTTGGGGGCTAAAAGTGAGGTTTCTACCCCCCAGAAGTTCTTGAATTAGTTCCCTTAGTTTATCTTGGTTTTCAGCAATTATTCCTAAATTGTAGTCCTTAACCACCTCCAAGTTTCCATCCTCCTGACCACTAATATGGCCGATAATGACCAGAGGGACTTCTTGTAATACTGCTTCAAAGATGGAGTTAGGGCCAGCTTTGATAAAGGCGAGGTCTGAGATACTTAAGAACTGAGCCATCTTTTCAGCTGAGACAAAACCAGTTATTTCTACTTTGGCCTTAGATAAAACAGTGCGTTTTTCTCTTACCCATTGTTCTAACTGGTGGTTATTGCCAGCTACTATGATTAGTTGTATCCTTGGATTCTCCTCGGCTAGGATCTTTATCAACCTTTTGACTTTATTGTTTCCTTCACTTCCTCCACAGACGAACCAAGTAGGGCGATCTTCACCAAAACCTAATTTTTCTCTTATTTTATTCTTGTCAAATTCTTTTAGGAATTCTTGTCTCACTGGCCAGCCTATTACTTCAACTTGACTTTCGGGGATTCCAAATTGTTCGATAATTCGTGCTGTCTCTGAATCAAAAGCTGTATTTATTGAGCGAGGAGAGACTGTTAGAAGATGGACTCCCCGTGGGTCAGGAACTACATTCACCCATTTATTTAGTTTTCCTTCCTCCAGAGCCTTCTCTAGAGTTCTTAAATATCCCCAGTGGGTGGTTATTACTAGTTGTGGTTGGACTGTATTTAGCTCAGCCCTTATCTGCGGGCCATATCTTAGAGAGGTATAGGTTTCAATAGCAGTTACCACAAGAGGCAAACCTCCGATTTTGAAAAGGAGACCAAAAAAGTGGGGAGCGGAACGGTAGATCATCTCATACATTTCCCAAAAAGATGATTGGTTAACTATATTACTTCGGATTATCTTATATCCTACTTCTCTACTGTAATAAGTAAAGGCATCGGCTAAGCTCTTATGCCCCTCAGGTCCCCCTAAAACCAAAGCTCGTCTACTTTCCTTCCCCATTTGACTATCGCTAATTATATTTGTTTCCCCCTCTCAAGTCAAAAAAGTTCTAATGTGTATTTCAGTTTTCAGGTTCTGAGATGATAGCTTTATCTGTTTATCTTTCAGTAAGCCAAAACGGAGCTCAAAATCTCAAATGTGTGTGACCAGATCAAATGCTTTAGACTTTATTAAATTCGTAGTAGAATAAAACATATGCTTCTGGGAATGATGAATGATCCTGCAAGGAAGGTTGGGGATGAATTGAGGTTTGCTGCTGAAGCTGGATTTGACTTTTTAGACTTAACTTTAGAGCCTCCGAAAGCGAGGGTAGAAGATATTAACATAGAAAAAGTACTAAAATTGTCTGAATTGTACAACCTCAAGTTGGTTGGTCATACTAGTTTTTATCTACAATGGGCTTCTCCAGTTAAGAATGTTTATGATGGGACTCTTAAAGAAATAGAGGAGACTTTTGCTCTTTTAGAGGAATTGAAAGTAGAAAAAGTTACTTTACACCCTCATTGGTTCCAGCCTAATTCTTCCCAAGATGAGATATTATCGCGAAATATCAAGAGCTTAAGAAAAATCGTTAAGTTAGGAGAGAAATACTCACTTAAGGTGCTATTAGAAAATATTCCTAATGGTTTTCTTTCTTATCCTGAAAACTTTGAAAAGATTTTTAGCCAAGTGCAGGGTTTATATTTCCACTTGGATATAGGACATTTTAGTGCAGTAGCTTTAAGGAGAGGGTTATCACCTGAAAAAGAATTAGATAAATTTCTTAAAAATTTTCGCCACAAGCTTCTTCATGTTCATATTTCAGATGCTAAGAAGGAAGTAGACCATCTCCCATTAGGTGTGGGTGTTATCGATTGGAAAAAGTGTCTAGATTTGCTTCAAGAAATTAAATATGAAGGCACACTTACCCTAGAAGTGTTTGTAAAAGATAGAGAATATCTCCTCATTTCAAAGAGGAAGTTAGAAAAGTACTTATCTTCCTCTATTGATTAAAATTGAGTTTAGCAGTTAGCTTCTTTATTGAGCCTTTGACCTCTGAAATCACGGATCATCATCGGTTTACTGATGCCTGGCTTTAGTATTTTTATCCTAATGGCTGTGTGGCCTTTGGAAATGGAAGTTGGATTTCCTTCCTATATTCAAAATTAGTTATATTATTAATCATATGGAAACTCTATTTTTGAAATCTTTAGATGAGGAACAATTGTTGGAACTAATGACGAAATGTGAGATGCACAGAAGTGTTTTGTCGCTAATTTGTAATTGGCTGGATCAACTGATTAAAAGGAAAACTGCACTAGATAGTAGACAGATAACTAAAGAAGAATATGAAGAATATATTGAGGAAATTAAGAATGATCTAAGTAGTGAAATAAGTCATGCTTTATTTTATTATATGTTCCAGTCTAGCGGAACATCAGGTGAGTTACTTAGTAAATTAGAAGCTGTTAACTTATTTGAGTTTCCAGAGGAGGGACTTGAAAAAGCGTGGACAGAGTTTCTTAAAAAGAATCACTTTAGTAAGAAGAAGTATGAATCATTATCTAAGAATGATTCTACAAAGACTTTCTTGGAAAGAGAGTTTGCTGAATGGGTAGCAAAACAAGGTTTGGTTTTGCCTGAAAGTAAAGATACCTTGATGGAAATACTCCTTGCTTTAAAAAAAGAACGACAAAAAATGGTTGAAGAAAAAAAACAACTTAATGCCCATTACCACAGGATGATAAGGATCTGACACCCGACAATAATTTCTTTTGCTCTGGTATATAATCAATATATGCAACGGAGTTGGATTGAGGAAACAATTAGTAAGGTTGGTCAGGAGGTTTTGTTATTTGGCTGGGTAAAGAAGATACGGGATCATGGGAAGATAACTTTTGTTGATCTGGGTGATCTAAGTGGAGAAATCCAGTTAGTGCTCAGTAATTTTAAAGGCAAATTAAGTCCTTATCTTCCTTTAAGAGTTGTCGGTGTTGTTCACCAGCGGCCGGAAAAATTAATAAATCCTAAACTACCTACAGGTAAGATAGAGGTGGAAGTCAAAGAAATAGAAGTTTTAAATGATACTTTACCTTTACCATTTCCTCTAAATGATAAAGGCTACCAGCTAAATGAAGTTCTTCGTTTGAAGTATCGTTATCTTGATCTCCGCCGCCATCGTCTTCTGGAGAATTTGAAGAAAAGAAGTCAGCTAGTGGAGGGAATGCGGCGATTTCTTTTTAAGCATCGTTTCTTGGAGATAGAAACGCCGCTTTTAACTAAATCAACCCCTGAGGGCGCTCGGGACTTTTTGGTACCCTCTCGATTGCAGCCTGGTAAGTTTTATGCCTTGCCCCAATCACCCCAACAGTATAAACAACTTTTGATGGTGGCTGGAGTAGAAAGGTATTTTCAAATTGCCCGTTGTTTGAGAGATGAAGATCCCCGGGCAGATCGGGGATTTGAGTTTACCCAACTTGATTTAGAGATGAGTTTTGTCACTCAGGAAGAAATTATGAATCTAATAGAATCAATGATTATTTTCTTGTCCAAGGAGTTAGGTTTTAAGGTTTATCAACAACCCTTTCCCCGAATTACTTATCAGGAGGCAATGCGGAAGTATGGAGCAGATAAATTTGATTTGAGAAAGAAAAAAGAAAAAGGGGTTTTGGCTTTTGCTTGGGTGACTCACTTTCCCTTTTTTGAGAAAGATGAAGATGGAAAGTGGACCTTTACCCACAACCCTTTTTCTAAGCCATTAGATGAGTATGAGGATGATCTTCTTAAAGGAAAAAATATTGGTCAGATAATTGCTACTCAATATGATTTAGTATGTAATGGTTATGAAGTTGGAGGAGGTAGTTTACGGGCCCATAAACCTGAGCTGCTTGCAGCGGTTTTTCGAATTTTAGGATATTCTCCGAAAGAAATAGAAACCAAGTTTGGTCATATGATTAAAGCATTATCTTATGGGGCTCCTCCTCATGGAGGTATTGCTTTGGGAATAGATAGGTTGACAGCTATTATCCAAGGTGAGAGCTCAATAAAAGAAGTTATTGCTTTTCCTATGTCTGCTTCAGGAACTACTTCAGTTATGGATGCCCCAGCAGAGGTGACTAAGGATCAGTTGAAGGAATTAGGTTTGAAACTTCTCCCAAAGAAAGATGACTAAAAGAAAAATTTTTTTTCCTCCATCTTTAAAGATAAAGATTGTTCTCCTTATGTTGAGTACTCTCTTCCTTTTTCCTCCCCTTCCTTTGTTTTCTAATCTCAATGTTCTCTCTCAACAGCTAAATTTTCACAGGCCTGTTGTGAAAATGTTTTCTCTTGAAATGAATAATCTATCTCCTTACCCAGTTCGCCTTTTGAGATCTGATCTACCTCCTACAGATGGTCGAGCTTTCTTAGTTAAAGATCTAACAACTAAGGTAGTTATGGTCCAGAAAAATGAAAATAAAAAAGTGGCTATTGCTTCCTTAACTAAATTAATGACTGCCTGGGTAGCCCTGAAAGTTTTTCCTCCTAAAAAGATTATTACTGTTACTATAGATGGTAGAGATGTTGATGGTCAGGTTATTGGTTTAAAAGAAGGAGAAAAGTATAGTTTGGAAAGTTTGGTGGCTGGAATGATAATTCACTCGGCCAATGATGCAGCTGAAAATATAGCTGCAGCTTATCCTGGCGGTGTGAAAGCTTTTGTGAAAGAAATGAATCATCAGGCAAAGCTTCTTCATATGGAAAACAGCCACTTTACCAACCCCGTTGGTTATGATAATCCAAAACATTACAGTACTGCCTTTGATCTTTCTTTGTTGGTTGATAAAGTTTTGGAAGATCCTTTAATCTCTGCTTTTGCTCAAGCGCCGATGATGGAGATTGTTTCAGTTAATACTGGTCGCTTGATTACCTTAACAACTACTAATGATCTTTTGGGTCAGCAACCAGGAGTGTTGGGATTGAAGACTGGGTGGACGCCTCGAGCAGGTGAGTGTTTGATTTCTCTAATTAAATCACCATCTAATCATTGGTATATGATTGTTCTCTTAGGTAGTAATGATCGTTTTGGAGAGACTATAAAACTTAGGGATTGGATAAATAGTAACTTTAATTGGCAACCCGTACAATGAGAAAATTGTTTTATTCTCGACTAGTTGCTTGGTTTTTGTTCTTTTTTTGGTTAGGGTTGATCTTTTTTCTTTCCTCTAGACCAGCCTTTGTAGTTTCTTCTCAAGCAGAAATTGATAACTTAGCTCATATTGTGGCTCATGGAACAGAATATGCTATCTTAGCTTTGTTTACTTTTCATCTATTTTCTTTTTACCTCCCTCTCAAAAAGCTATTTTCAAGCACTTTTATTTTTAGTTGTCTTTATGCCTGTTCGGATGAATGGCATCAACATTTTGTTCCTACTCGTCAATCTTCTTTTGGTGATGTTTTAGCTGATGTAAGTGGTGTTATTATGATTCTAATACTATTAAAGTTGGCTTTGAGGAGGGGGGATGGCTAAATCAAGATTACTCATTACAGGTGGAAGTGGTTATGTAGGTAGTTTTGCAGTTAGGCAACTCCAAGATAAATATGAGATCTTAGTGATCGACAATTTACTTTATGGCCATCGCCAGGCTATTCCTAACACCCCTTTGGTTGAGCTGGATTTGTCTAATTATAATCGATTAGAAGCGGTAATTAAGGATTTTAAGCCTAAAGCAGCTATTCATTTTGCTGCTTACATCCAAGCTGGAGAATCAGTTACCAACCCAGCTAAGTATTTTCTTAATAATGTTGGTGGTAGTTTAAATCTTCTTAATGCTTTAGTGGCAGCTAAAGTTAAAAATATTGTCTTTTCCTCTTCGGCGGCGGTTTATGGTCTTCCTAAAAAAATACCTATTCCTGAAAATAGTTCTCTCCAGCCCATTAATCCTTATGGGGAATCTAAATTGATGGTCGAAAAAATGCTTAAATGGTATTCTCAAGCCTATGGTTTAAACTATATTTCTCTGCGTTACTTTAATGCTTGTGGAGCTGAACCTGATGGCTCTTTTGGAGAGGATCATCGACCAGAGACACATATAATTCCTCTTTTGATTAGAAGTGTTTTAGAAAATAAGATATTTACTATTTTTGGTAGTGATTATCAAACTGCTGATGGCACTTGTGTTAGGGACTATATCAGTGTTTTAGATTTAGCCTTTGTTCATCAACAAGCTTTGGAAGCTTTGTTCGAGGGTCAAAAGAATAAAGTTTACAACTGTGGAACAGGGCAGGGATATTCTAATTTGGAGATAGTTAAGTCTTTAGAAAGAGTGATTAAGAAACCGGTTAGGTATAATTTTGGTCCTCGCCGACCTGGTGATCCAGATATTTTGGTTGCCGGGGTAGAGAAGATAGCTAAGGAGTTGAATTGGAAAGCAGTTCATTCTGACATTGAGTTGGTTTTATCTTCTGCTTGGAAGTGGCACTCAACTCATCCTCAAGGCTACTCTGATTAGTAGGTTATAATTAGAGAAAAGGCCTGGTGACCGAGGAGCTAGGTAGCGGTCTGCAAAACCGTTTACGCGGGTGCAAATCCCACCCAGGCCTCATTTTGCTTTTAGTGTAAAATAATAAATATGTTTATTTATTTAGTTGCCCCTTATCGGTGCTGTAGTTTCCTTTAGATGAAGGTAGCGGTTATTGGTACTGGTTATGTTGGTTTAGTAACCGCAGCTATTCTAGCTGATTTTGGTAACCAGGTAGTTGGGGTAGATATTGATGAAGAGAAAATTAAAACTTTACAAAAAGGTCAGACACCATTTTACGAGCCAGGTCTTTCCGATCTTCTCTTAAGAAATCAGGGAGCAAGGCGGTTAATTTTTACTATTGATTATTCTCAGGCAATTCCGCCGGCCGAGGTCATTTTTATTTGTGTTGGCACTCCCTCTAATGAAAGAGGTGAAGCTGATTTAAATTATGTTTTCTCAGCGGCGAAATCTTTAGCACCATTTTTGACTGAGAAGGCTGTGGTAGTTATTAAAAGTACTGTTCCTCCAGGAACACATCTGGAAGTTAAAAAGATTATAGATAAGTTGACTGAAGTTAAGTACTACTTAGCCAGCGTGCCTGAGTTCTTGAGGGAAGGTAGTGCTTTGGAAGATACCCTTCGTCCTGATCGAGTAATAATCGGGACGGATAATAAATATGCCCAGAAAGTATTGTTAGATCTCCATCGGCCTATTAATGGGAAACGTATCCTAACAGATGTTGTCTCAGCCCAGCTCATTAAATATGCTGCTAACTCATTTTTGGCTAGCAAAATTTCCTACGCTAATGAGATAGCTCGGTTGTGTGATGTCTATGGAGCTGATGTTATGCAGGTTATGGAAGGGGTAGGAGAAGATAAACGAATTGGAAAAGCTTTTCTCCACCCGGGAATTGGTTATGGAGGAAGTTGTTTTCCTAAGGATGTAAAAGCTATCTTGGCTTTCGCTAAGAAGAAAGAAGTAGAATTAGCGGTTATCGCTGGGGCTCATAGGACTAATACTACTCAAGTTAATTATTTTATCGAAAAAATCAAGAAACACCTAGGTAACCTTCAAAATAAGAAAATAGGAGTTTTGGGCTTAGCCTTTAAGGGGAATACTGATGACATTCGCCAATCCCGAGCCTTAGTTTTAATTAAAAAACTTTTAGAGGAAAAAGCAGAGGTGTATGCTTATGATCCCTTAGCCGCAACTAGTGTAAAGAAGTTTTTTCCTGAGTTAAGGATTAATTATGCTTCTAACTGGCAGCAAGTAGCCAAGCAAGCCGAGGCCTTGATTATTGCTACCGAGTGGAATGAATTTAAGGAGTTAGATTTAGAGGAATTAAAACGTATTTCTCAAGTTAAATACATCTTCGATGGTCGGAATATTTTGAACCCGGCTAAAGTTAAACTAGCTGGTTTCCACTACGTTGGCCTTGGCCGTTAAGTGGGTTAAAATAGAATATGGATTTTGAGAAAGCTAAAAAAATTAAGAAAAAGGCTTTAGTTACCGGAAGTTTTGGCCAGGATGGTTCATATCTAGTCGAGCTTCTAGTAGAGAAAGGCTATCAAGTAGCAGCTGCTTATTATCCCCAGGCGGAGATACCATCGTATCTGATTCCTTTGAAGGGAAAAGTAGACTTTGTACCCCTAGATGTAACTGATAAACATGCTTTTACGAGGATACTTAAGAAAGATTTTTATGATGAGATTTATAATTTAGCGGCGATTACCTTTGTTCCCACAGCAGCTAGTTCAGCTCTTAGGGTCAAAGAAGTCAATGAGGATAGTGTTTCTTTTCTCCTCAATTTTTTAGTTGAAAATAACCTCTCAACCAAATTTTTCCAAGCAACTAGTGCTTATATCTTCGACAGAAATCAAAAAATGCCCTTAGATTTATCCTCTCGAATAAAACCTGAAGAACCTTATGGAATAAGCAAAGCAGCTACTTTTTTCTGGACCAAGTTTTATCGGCGTTATTATCGTTTATATACTGTTAGTGGAATTTTGTTTAATCACGAATCACCCCGGCGACCAGGGCATTTTGTAATTCCTAAAATTATTAATCAGGCTATTGAAATTAAAAAGGGCGAAAGAGACTTTATTGAGCTGGGTAACTTAAATGTGGCTCGAGACTGGGGCTGGGCACCGGATTTTGTCCAAGCAATGTGGTTGAGCCTTCAACAAGATAACCCGAAAGATATGATTATTGCCACTGGTCAAGCTCATAAATTAACTGAAGTACTAGATATAGTTTTCCAGTATTTAGGAATAGGTAATTGGCAAAAGTACGTCCATATTTCTCCCAAACTGGTTAGGCCAAATGAGGCAGAAGAGTTTTATGGGGATATTAAAGAAACTAAGAAACTGCTAAAATGGAAGCCTAGTCTTGACTTTAAGGAGATGTTAATTAGGATTATAAAAGCCAAATTAAATGAGAGAGACTAAGACTACTATTTTAGTTACTGGAGCAGCCGGTTTTATTGGTTCGCATCTAATAGATGTTTTAATTACAAAAGGTTTCTCAGTTATTGGGGTAGATAATTTGGTAACTGGTCGATTGGTAAATATCAAGCATCTTATGAATTCATCTCGTTTTCTTTTTATTAAGGAGCGAGTTGAGGATTTAACTCTTGACCAATTGGAAAAATATGAAATCAAGGCTATAGCTCATTTAGCCTCTCCTGCTTCACCGGTGGATTTTGAGAGAATTCCTGAAGCCATTATTTCGGTAAATACCATTGGTACTCATCAGTTGCTAAAAATAGCCAACGAGTTTTCTGCCCGCTTCCTTTTTGCTTCAACAAGTGAGGTGTACGGTGATCCTTTAATCCACCCACAACCAGAAAGTTACTGGGGAAATGTTAATCCTCAAGGTAGCAGGTCGGTTTATGATGAAGCTAAGCGATTGGGGGAAACGTATGTTGCTTTGTATCGCCGAAAGTATCATTTGGATACTCGGATTGTCCGAATTTTTAATACCTATGGCCCGCGGATGAGATTAAATGATGGGCGAGTAGTTACTAATTTTATTCAAGCTATCCTTGAAAATAAACCCCTGTCTATTTATGGAGATGGCAAACAAACTCGCTCTTTTTGTTACGTTGATGATTTAGTAAAAGGATTAATTAAGATGTTGCTCCAAGATGGTCTCGATGGTGAGACTATTAATTTGGGTAATGATGAAGAAATTTCTATTAATGCCTTGGCAGCAACCTTAGAAACAATTGTAAATCAGAAATTGGAACGTCGCTACCTGCCTCTTCTCCACAAAGATGATCCTAAACGTCGTCGTCCAGTTTTAACTAAGGCTAAAAGGCTCTTAAATTATCGTCCAAGGGTAGATTTAATTGAAGGACTAGAGAAAACCTTAAGGTATTTTAAGAAGCGGAATGATTGATGAGACCAAGAAACCTCTAGCAGTTGTTTTACTAGCTACTTACAATGAGAGAGAAAATCTCCATTCCTTGATTCCTCTTCTTTTTGACAAGGTATTTCCCCAGGTAAAGAACTGGCGGTTAAGGGTATTAGTAATAGATGATTACTCACCTGATGGGACCGCTGATGTAGTTAAAAAGATGATGAAGAGGTATTCAGAATTAGAGTTAATTCAGGGGAGGAAAGAAGGATTAGGTAAAGCTTATTACCGAGGAATGAATTATCTCCTGCGGAAAGATCCTCAAATTGATGTGTTTATTCAAATGGATGCCGATCTTTCCCACGATCCTACTTTAATTCCTCTTCTCTTAAAAAAGATAAAGGAAGGAGATGTGGTTATCGGTAATAGGTACATAAAAGGAGGATCTATTCCGGCCGATTGGGGATTAAAGCGAAAGTTTCTTTCCTTTTTAGGCAATTTTATTGTTTCTTTGTTTCTTTTTAATTGGTGGGTTAGGGATTGGACTACCGGTTATCGGGCGATAAAAAGTAAGGTGTTTAAAGCAATTAGGAATGAGATGAAGGAAAAACGATTCAATGGCTATACCTGGCAGATAGCTTTTTTGAATAAAGCCCTTCAAAGAGGCTATAAGATTGTTTTTGTGCCCCTTGTTTTTACTGATCGCCGTTTTGGAAAATCAAAACTTGGGCCAGAATATATTATTAACACCCTTATTTATCTTATCTCTGATGTTATTAAAAACCCCCCTCGTTTTTATCGCTTTGCCCTAGTTGGGTTCTTGGGTTTTTTGGTTAATTTTTTTGGTTTAGCTTTCTTTTCAACAGCTTTTAAAAATAGTTGGCCACAGCTAAGTGTAGGGTGGCGGAATTTTTTGGCTAACTCAGTAGCAGCTGAGTTATCGATAATCTCCAATTTTATTTTTAATAACCTTTGGACCTTTGCTGACCGCCAGTTAAGTCACTGGCGACATATTTTGGTTCAGTTCATTAAGTTTAATTTAACCTCATTTACCACCGGTATTTTAGTACCCTCATTAATTATTGGTGGTGGAACAGCTCTTTTGGGAGATAAGTACCGCCAACTGATTTTAGTTTTGGCGATTATTCTTTTTACTGTCCCAGCCAATTACTTCGTCTATAACAAGTTTATTTGGAAGAAAACAGCTCAGGCTTAAATTGGCAAGCATCTCCCTACTGCTGCATTAAGAGGATGGAGAAGGTAATGAATAATGAACTTAATTACATCCTGGCGGTTAAAAAGGTTATTATTATCTACATCATACCTCTTTCCATTAGTTGAATGACTAACATCTATTGGTTCCCCTGGATGTTGAAGATAAGCGCTAATAGCACAAATAACATCTCCTCGATCATAAGTCTGTTGGTTGTTGTTAGTGTCACCAACTTTGTTTGGGAGGGGGATAAGAGAAAGAAGAGAAGGATAACCTAGTATCCTTCCTCTATTAAGGTCAGCGATATAGAAATTGTCGGCTTTGTCGAAAGCGATAGTATAAGCTTGAGAAAAGTAGTCTTTAACTTTACCATCCTCCTGAAGTGAAGGACTATCTTTTAGGGGGTCGAGATAGACCCGAGGTTGTTGTTTGGAGCTAACATAACCAACAAAACCACTGATCATATGATTTTGGCTATCGAAGGCTGGTTGCCAGGCATAAAAATGAGGGTAAATCTTGGCCGCTTGAGTAAGATCGTAGTTTAGAAGTTCTTTATTATCTAAGGGGAAAAGTTGATCATCGAAACGAATGAGTCGGCCATTCCCTCGCGTTTCCAAGTACTCATCGGAAATGTAAACATTGTAATATTTATCCAGACTGACAGACCCTGGAGAGCAAAGATAACGCCTTTCAGGACAAGGGGGATTCCACCTTTTGTCCCAAGGAGGTATTCCTGGACCCCCGATAATAGTGTCAATAAGGTATTTATCACTTTGGTAATCCTGAGGAACACGGACTCGGATAACCCGGTAATTGTAGGGTAAGGCTATCCAAAGGAAGTTTCCCCGAGGGTCAGTCACAATGGCTGTTGGAGCCATGGTTACTCCTACTGTCCCCTTTTTCCCCAAGATTTTTAATTTATCCATCTCAATTGTCTGGGTTGGCATCTGACCATTATGAAGAGGGAGACTGAAACGGACCAATAAATTATCTCGAAGAGCCCAAAGGTTGTTTTTATCAGCGGCTATTCTTAGATAGTGATTGTTATTGAGGATAACTTCATTAAAATTGTGAACGCCAACTACCCCATCAGCTGGTTGGTAGGTATGAAGGTAATTCAAGGCTGTTTCTCCTGGTGGCAAGTTCCAGAACATAATCCTTTTTCCATCAGAAACAATAAACTGGCTGGAGGTAATAGCTATACCACGAGGAGAATAAAATCCTCGACTGCTCAGGTAGTTATGGCCGGATGGAGGTGAGAAAAAATAGGCAGTTGGAGGTTGGCGGCTTACATCCCAGATGGAGGGAAAAGGCGCCCTGAAGAAAAAAGCATCCTGTTGGCTGCCGCTGGCGGTGAGGATGAGGTCACCCTTATCCGTGATACCTAAAGATCCTCTAGTATCAGTAGTATTGATTAAACGTTTAATAATGTGATTGTTGTCATTAGGGTTTATTAAGAAAAGCTGTGAAGCTAGGTCTTTCCATTGGCTTTCACCTATCCATAGTTGGTTGCCCACTAGGGCCAGGCTAGTTGGTTTTTGGAGGTTCTGCCAAAAAATTGTAGCGGCCATACCATTGGACAAAGGAGGCCTATACACTAAGATGCGCTTATTATCCGTGTCACTGACATAGACGTTGCCTTGATCATCTACCTGAACAGCGGTAGGGGTGTAAAGTTGGTTAAGAGCACTGCCATGGCGGCGGCTGTTAAAGTTGGGCTGGCCTAGGACGAGATCAGCTGTTTTAGAGATGTTTTCTCCCCTTTTAGGAAAACGGAGGACTCGGTTATTAGCTGGGTCAGCTACCCAGAGGTTTCCTTTATTGTCTAAAGTAACTCCCGCTGTGAATGGTCCTGATGGAGATATTATACCGTCAAAAAAACAGAGAGTACTAGAAGTAGCTAAAATCGAGTGAGGATGATTACAATCGTTATTCTCAAAATTAGTTTGTCCCCAGACTTCATCAGCAATAGTATCAGTTTCGAAAGGGTTGTTATATTTTAAAACCCTATTGTTTAAGAAATCGGGTACGTAAAGATTTCCTTGGGAGTCTACAGCCATATTAGCAAAAGAACCTCCCTCTAGGGGGCTGATTTGATCTTGAGGGAGAGAACATAAGCTGCTCCGACTCGCCTTGGCTCGATAGGGATAGGAATGATAGCTACCGTCCCCATTACAAGCTGAGGTAGAGAAGTTAGGCTGACCGATGACTATGTCTGCCTTTTTTCTTCCATCTTCTCCTCCCACTTCTAGATGGCACTGAGAATGATAACAATCATTATCAGTGGTACATTCTTGGTGGGGATTGTTTTGGCAATGGCCTAATGACCGATAGCCAAGAATGCGACTATTCATTCCGTCATAGATGAAAACTCTATTAGGGTGATGAGAACGGTCTACTATCACTCCGCCAGGATTAGCAACCTTGAAATTAGTTTTTTCGCCGGGAGTCACTTGATAGACATCTGGTTGCCCTAAAACCCAGTTAGAGAAAGGAAGTTGAAAGTAAGCGTAGGTGTTACTGGTTAAAAGAAGAGAAATGAGAGGAAAAAGTAGGTAGAAAAAGTTTATTTTTTTCTTCATCCCTTTTTATTTTATACCTTAATTTTCTAACGGCAAGCATCTCCCTACTGCTGCATTAAGAGGATGAAGAAGGTAATGAATAATGAACTTAATTACATCTTGGCGATTGAAAAAGTTATTATTGTCTACGTCATACCTTTTTCCATTAGCTGAATGGCTAACATCTATTGGTTTTCCTCCATTTTGAAGATAAGTGCTGATGCTACAGATAACATCTCCCCGATCATAAGTCTGTTGGTTGTTGTTAGTGTCACCAACTGTAGGAGGTGGAGAAGGGAGATTATTAGGCTCTAATTTGATAAATTTTAAGCTTTGTTTCTTAACTAAACCTTTAATTGCTCCTTCTCCTTGAAGATAGTGGAGATCGGGGTCGTTAGAATTAAGGTGAGTAAAGTAATCTTTTTTTGGGGAGGTTAGGTTCATAGTTATTTCCTGATCATTACTCATCAGAATATCTTTTCCTCTCTGATAAAAGCAGTTGGCAAAGGATGGGCAGATGAGGTTGGCTGAACTAAGAGTATAGTTGTCTTCTTTATGAGGGAGAACGAGTTTAAAGTTAAAAGGCTGGGAATTAGCATTGGCGGCAAGGATAAAAAATTTTTGATCTTGCTGGTAGAGGTAAAGAGAAAAATTGTTGGTTTTGGTTGTAGGGGTTGATTGGAGAGTAAGGGTATATGGAGTAATGTTTTTCTGAGCATTAAATTGGTTATTAAGGAGACTGAAAAGGAAGAAAGGGGCGTTTAAGCGACCGTAGAGAGATAGAGTTCCCCAACCAGGTTCAACGGTAAAGTGAGCTGCCCCAGCCAAACCAAGCTGGGCATATATACCTAACATCTTAGCTACCTGGAAATTATAGCCAAATGATTGGTAACCAGTGATTGCGCTGCCTGAACTGCCCCACTCGGTAGGAATAAAGCGAACAGTAGTGTAATGATGATAGCGTTTAAGGAACGCCTGAGAGCATTGATAAAAAGCTTGTTGGAAATTATAGGTTTGGAACTTAGTGCTATCCAGAGGTTCATTAGCGGTGTTGGTTATCTCTATTTTATTTAAATCACACCTTACCCCTTGATCATAGGAATGAAGACTTTTCTCTAAACATTCTCGGTTTTTTTGACTGAATTGGTTATCATCACAAGTATATCCACCCCTAGAGCAAAGGCCATGACTACCCCAAGCAAAAGCTAGATAGGTATGAGGTGTCCAAAAATAAGGAGGAAGGGCTGTTACTCCTGCTTTGGAAAGAGCCTGCCAGAAAGCTTGGAAGGATTCTTTCCAATATTTACCTGTATAAATGTAAGCACCAAATTTAATGTTAGGATTTATTGGCTGGAGTTGGTTAGCCAGAAGGGCATAAAGGTAGCCGTAAAGCTGGTAACGGGTTTGGACAGAGGAAGAACTAACTCCATAGTTACATGATTGGCCGGCAGCTAACCGACTACTTAACCAGTCCCAGGTGAGTTCTGGCTCTGAATTAAAGTCGAAGTAATTGAGGGAAAAGTCCTTGCTGTCGGTAATGTAGTTTTTTACCATTCTTAGATAAGAATCCCACTGCTGGCTGTTTTTGGTGACACTAATTTCCTTCCAAGCTTCATAATTTAAGATGTTTCGATCGCAAACAAACCGCCCTTGGTAAGGAGCTAGTTGGAGGCTGCCTAAGGAAAGAGGAAGAATAAAAAGGGTTCCTTTTTTTCTTTGGTAGTTGGCTATTATTTGAAGCATCTTTTTATTAATGGGGGTAAAAGGAAGACTGTTCGGGTACTTGCCGGAGAAGAGAGGCCAATGAAAGTTTTTAAAATCCTCTTGAAGGATATTCCGGCCGGTTTGAGTTTGATAGATGCGGATAGAATCAATACTTACATATTCATTACTACTTGCCTTACTAAGGCCGGCTTGGAGTCTGAAAATGCCCAACTTGTCTAGATCTTCTTTCCTAACATCAAAACCCCAGGTAAAAGTAACAAAATTGTTCCGAATATTTGTTAGTTGGCCTTGCCGAGAAATAAAGTTCCCATCTATACCGACAAACTGGAGATAGCTATAAGGAGAGTTAGAGCACCACCAAAGAGGAGATTTCCTTTTTATCCCAAGTAGGCGAACAATGTAACCCGTGGTGGGGGAGATATTTCCTTTTAGTTTTACTTCTAAACGGTAATGTTGGTTGGGTTGGAAAAGATTAGGGGGAAGAAATTTAAGGATGACTGCCTTTCCACCAGAAACAAAAAAGGTGCCTCGTTGGGGATCTCGACTCATATCAATTAAACCATCGCTGGGTCGACCGGTAGTGGTCCAAAGATTAGTATTGCCGTCATCCCCCACGTAGATTACATTTGGAGCATGAATGCGGATAAGAGGGGGATTGAGAATGTCAAGGTTTTGGCCGAAAGCTGTTTGGTTAAAGGAAGAATCAAGAAGAGGAATGCCCTTAATATCTAGATCAGTCCCAAAAAGATCCTTGGTGATAGAGGTGGTAGATGAGCTGGTTTTGTATTCCCCGTCGAGGTTGGCTGCTGAAACTGGATAGTAGCTGATAGAAAATAAAGTGAGGATGATTACTGAGA
>WFRL01000012.1 GCA_015486555.1 Candidatus Microgenomates bacterium
ATTATTATCTGCTCAGTTCTTCTCTTTATTTTGGCTACTATTCTCATTCTTTTTATTAAAAACAAGAGAACGGCTATTTCTCAGCAAAAGCGAGAAAGAACCACTTCCCTCCAGAAAGAAAAAACAACCCAGCTCACTGCTTTTCCTCTCATCAGCTTAGAACCGACATCTAAAAGAAACACTCTCCTTATAAAATTAACCAACAATCCCCAACTCTGGCAAAGTTACACCAAATTAAATTATGAACTTATGTACAACTCCGACCGGGGACCCCGGGGTCTAATGGGCAGTTTAACCTCTCAATCCTTAAGTGAGGAACTTTTTCTAGGCAGTGAATCTTCAGGACACCGAGTCTACGATAAAGGAATAGACAATGGTCAACTCACTCTTTACTTAGAAAATCAAAAAGGGGAAAATATAAATTTAGGAACCCACTATTTTATCGTTGGAGGTTATAAATATACTAACAAATGGGTAATAGATTCTTTTGAGTTGTCGACCAAGAAAAAAAATCGTTCAGATTTTGTTCTTCTCGTCCTTAACAACTCTCAGTCCTCAACAGCCAAACCGGCTAAATACATTATCTCAGTCAGGCCACTCAAGTTTCCTTTAACCGCTACTTTCACCCTTAAAAATATTATTAATATTAATCAAGTAAAACTAGGAGATAAGGAAATAAAATACCAATTTGACTCTCTCAACCATCAGTTGAGCTTTACTATCGATCGAGGAGGGGAGTACTACTTAAACTAAATCCTTCTTGACTAATTAGGTTAATTTTTCGGGCTAATTTAAAAAATAAAGGAGCAGCCGTTTCTGAACCCCAAGGAGATACTTGAGGAAAGTCCAACTTAACCAAAATTAAATACTTAGGCGACTCTACCGGCCAAAAACCTACAAAAGAAGCAATTGTCTTATGAGGATCATAAACCCCGTTAATAGCAACCTGAGCTGTGCCTGTTTTCCCAGCTATTTCCAAATCCGGCAGACGAGTCCATTTAGCGCTTCCTTCATTGACTACTTTAACCATCATCTTTACCACCTCAGCGGTAGCTTTAGTAGAAAACAAACGCTTATGCCAAGCAGTTTTAGTTGGATAATTCTTTTGCTTGTCACTTAAGAACTTGACTAAACGAGGCGGAGCTATCTCCCCACCTCTGGCTATGACTGCTTCTAACTGAGCCAATTTAAGAGGAGTTAGGAATATTCCTTGACCAAAACCTGCAGTCATAACATTGATTGGATACCATTGAGTCAGGGGCTTTAGAGGATTAACTTGATCATCTTCTAGGTCAACACCTGTTTTTTGACCAAATCCTGCTCGGACCAAGAATTTATATATCTCTTCTTTTCCTATTTGAGAAGCTAACCAAGCCATTCCTACATTATCAGAATGGACTAAAACCTCGGTCATCGTTGAGTTAGGATAATATTTATCATTCCATGTTCGAATAGTCCCGCCAGAAGTTACCAGCGGCCCACTACAAACAGAACAAATAGTTTGAGGTTTTATCTTTTTTAAATCTAATCCTAAAGCCATAACCAGGGTCTTAAAGGTTGAGCCTGGCTCATAAAGCCCAGCCACAGCTGGGTTAAGGTAAGCCTCACCCCGGTACCAGGAATAATATTCCGGCCGATAAGAAGGGTAACTAGCCATAGCTAAAACAGCCATCTTTATCGGGTCTAATATTATAATTGTTCCCTTCTCTGCTTGGTATTTTTTTACTCCAGCCTTAATAGCCTCGTCGGCTAAGTACTGGAAATTATAAGAGAGAAAAAGATGGAGGTCCCGACCATCAAGAGGCTGTTTATGATAATTAAAAATCTGAGGAACAAGACGGCCAAGAGCATCATATTCTTGAATTTTCCAGCCGTCCAAGCCCCTCAGTTCCTGATCATAGAAACCCTCCAAACCAAAATAACCTTTGGGCTGGCCGGTTTTATTTAAACCCCGGAATCCTAAAAAATAACCATCAATATTCTTATCAGGATACTTCCTTTTATTAAGAGGGTAAAGAAAAAGACATTTCCGGGCAGCTGGCGATAACTTGTCTAAAAAGGACTGATCTAGAGAGCTAAGCTCTAACCATTTTACCCTTTTTGACCTTACCTTAGCTAAAAAATAGTTTTCCCTTTTCTTCCAAAAGGCTGATTGGGTAGCTTGTTTAATCTTGTCTAGATTAACCATCTCTTCTTTTATTTCCTTATTTTTTATCTTTTGAGTTAACCAACCAGCAATCATCTTATTTTTAGCTTTTTGAAACCGGAGATATTTATTTATTATTTCTTCTTTCTGAGGACACTTTTGGGGGTTAAAGGCAATTTTCCATTCCTTTTGACTAGTAGCTAAGATGAAGCCATCTTGGCTGATTATTTTACCTGGTTGAGCCTCAATTACTACTTGGTGGTAACTTTGGCGCTTAAACAAATTAAGTAAAAAACGCGACCGACCTAATTGCCAGTAAGCTAATCTAAACCAAATTAAAATAAAGGCAATAAATATGAGCCAAAAAACTATCCGTAAACGCGTTCTGCTCATCGTTGGGCAATAATCTGCTTCTCTAGGTATCGCTGGTAGTTGGTGAGAGAATTAAAACCTTCTTGCCTAGCCCAACTTGAAAGATCAGCTAAATTACTCTTCTGATTAACTAGTAACTCCAAATGGCTATTAACTCTAACTAGACGGTCTTTATATTCTTGGTAAAAACTCAGTTGGGAGTAATTAACTGAGACATAAGTAGCCAGAAAAAAGCGGCCAAAAAACAAAAAAAGAAAAAAGATAATCTCAACAAGAGTTAACTTAGTAACTAATCGACTTTTAATCATTACCTTCTCCTTTTTTCTCAGCCACCCGCAGCCGAGCCGAGCGGCTACGGGGATTCTCGGCTATCTCCTCTTTTATTGGTCGTTTAGCCTTCTTAGTTATCGAAACCAAATCCTGACGGCGACGAATGAATTCTTTAACAATCCTATCTTCACCAGAATGAAAACTGATAACTACTAATCGACCTCCTTCTTTTAAAGAATCAGCTGCTTTGACTAAACCACAACGAAGATTATCTAGCTCTTGATTGACTAAAATTCTTAGGGCTTGAATAACTTTGGTGGCCGGATGAATTTTCTTAGGTTGGTTTTTAAAACCAACTTCTTCAACTACCTTTATCACATCACCTACTGTTATTTTTTTTTCTCGAGCCAAGTGACAGAGTTTTAAGGCTATTTCTGCTGCCCGAGGCTGTTGGCTGTAGACCTCTAAACTTCGTTGAATTTCCTCTCTACCCAAATTCCTCAATAACTGCCAGGCTGGTTGGCCGGTCTGAGAATTGTAACGGAGATCAAGTACTTCACTAGGATAATGAAAACTAAAACCACGCCGTTTATAGAGTTGATCAGTTGAAAAACCTAAGTCAAAAAGGATCCCCCTTAACGACTTTACTTGACTTTTGTCCAGAGCCTCATCCAACTGGCAGTAATTAAGATGATAAAGATGGTAGGAAACACCTGAAGGGCAGGCAGTAACCAGGTGTTTCCTACCAATTTCAATATTTTCTTTATCCCAATCTAAAGCAATAAGGTTGCCTCCAGCTTTTAGGATAGCTAGGCTGTGACCACCGCCACCGAAAGTAGTATCCAGATACCATTCACCTTTTTCAACCTTTAAACAATTAATTACCTCCTCCAACATTACTGGTTGATGTTTGGTCATTTCTCCTCAGTTTGAGAACTTAACAGACGCTTGGC
This sequence comes from Candidatus Microgenomates bacterium, assembly GCA_015486555.1. Lineage (GTDB taxonomy): Bacteria > Patescibacteriota > Microgenomatia > JAADGY01 > JAADGY01 > S014-63. The sequence continues at coordinate 3,742 of WFRL01000012.1, forward strand.
TATTTCTTGGCTGTGAGAGATAAGGTAGGCCTGATGCTTTTGCCAACCATATTTAGACCAAATTTCCACCCGATTAGCTAAACCAACGAAAACTACTTCTTCCTTAATCTTGGAGTACTGGCGGAGAGTTTCAGGAATAATAATCCGCCCTTGCTTATCGATTTCAACTTCAAAAGCAGAACCAAGAAGAAAACGCTCGGTATCCCGTTGGTCTGGATCTAGAAAACTCCGCCGGAGAATGTCTTGAGTTACTTGAGAAAAGTTCTCCGGATCAATTAAGAGAAGACAATTATCATAACCTCGGCTAATTATTACTTTTTTAGCAAAGTTCTTCCTGATTTTTTTAGGTAAGATGACTCGACCATTACTCTCTGCCTTAGTAGAGTATTGGCCTATTAGCATTTGATTTTATTCCATTTTTCTCCATTTATTACCATTTATATCCATTCTAAGCCCAACTTCTTCCCTTTGTCAAGAAAAAAACCTCAATCGGAACTTAGAAGTTGGAGCTTGGAACCCAGTTGGTCTGGAACTAGGAACTAAGAACTAGGAGCTAGGTTGGAGGAACTAGGGAATTAATTTTTAATTTGAAATTTTTAATCAAATCAAATTTTAAAACCTTAATTTTAATTTAAAGAAGAATGTCCACTCTCCGTGTCATCCTGAGGAGCCATAGCGACGAAGGATCTAGCCGAAGGCGCACGGTTGTGCTCCCAAGCCTGAGTGCCAACGACTTTGCGCTCGCTCCGCTCGCTAGATCCTTCACTTTGCCTGGCGGCTCGTTCAGGATGACGCGGAAAGGGGAAAGATAACCTCTTCTCCGGGTCATTCTGAGCGGAGTGAAGAATCTAGCGAAGCGCAAAGATACTGACACCCAAGTTTGTTTTAAGCTCCTACTACGGGTTATTAATTGTTTTCAACCTAGCTCCTAGATCCTAGTTCCTAGTTCCAATAACTGAGTTCCGAAATCTGAGTCCCAAGATCTAATTCCTGCGCCTTCGGCTAGATCCCGACAAGTCGGGATGACCGTTTTAGTTGTTTTGGATTTTGGTATTAGGATTTTGATATTGTTTAGGACCTGCCTGCCGGCAGGCAGGTTTGTTTGGAGCTTAGGATTTAGTGCTTTCTTAACCTAGTTCCTAGTTCTATCTTATTTGAAAATTGGTTATTGATAATTGGAGTTTTTTATCTAGCTCTGCTAGGTTAAACCTCCATCAGTTATAATTAAGGTGAGGTTGTAATGATTAGTAAACGAGTCAAACAAAAAATTAAGAACTATCTTTATCACCTTCCCCAAGCAATCATTAGCCAGTTTTATTTTGGCTTCCCCAGCCATCGGTTGAAGGTAATTATGGTCTCAGGCACCGACGGCAAAACCACCACTGCCAGCTGGATCTATCATCTTCTTCAATCTGGAGGTAAAAAGGTCGGTCTTATCACAACTATCCAAGCTAAATGGCCAGGAGGAGAAGTAACTACTGGCTTACACACCACCACCCCTAGTAGTTGGCAACTTAATAGCTTAATCCGAACTATGGTCAATAACCAAGTCGAGTATCTCGTTTTGGAAGTTACTTCTCATGCCATTGACCAGTTTCGGGTTTGGGGAATAAAACCTCATATCTACGTCATTACCAACGTCAGCCATGAACATTTGGACTATCACTTGACCCTCAAGGACTATTTAAAGACTAAACTTAAACTAGTTAAATGGGCTACTAAAGTTGTTTATAACACCGACGATCCCCATCTTTATCAGGCTTTTTCTTCTTTACCTAAAGCCTTCGGGGTCAGCCGAAAAAATAATCCTAAAGCCAACCTAACCCTCCGTCTTCTTCCTCAAAAAAGAGATAATCATCAGTTAATAAAAGTATTCCTCAAGGAGAAAAAAAAGGAGTTTAAATTGCTCACCCCATTTCCCCAAGACTATAACCTTCTTAATCTTGGCTTAGCTCTCCAAACTTGTTTTCTTCTTAATCTCCCAACTAAATCTCTCAGTCAAGCCGTTTATTCTCTTCCATCTGTTAAGGGAAGGCTAGAAGAAATAGACACTGGAGGAGAGGACTTTCGTCTTTTTGTTGATTTTGCACATACGCCGAACGGGTTGAAAAACGTCCTTAGTTACTTGGCTAAAATAAGGGGTAAAAAGGGGAAATTGATCGCTGTTTTTGGTGCAGCCGGAGAAAGAGATAGAAGCAAACGGCCTCTAATGGCTAAAGCTGCTGCCAAGCATGCGGAGATTGTTATTTTGACTGCTGAAGACCCGCGAAGTGAGGATGTTAAAACAATAATGAAAGAGATAGTTAAAGGTTTCCCTCCAAGTTGGAGAGAAGGAAAAGATCTCTTACAACCCCAACCAAAAACCTATTACTTCATAGCTGACAGACGGCAAGCCATTCAGACAGCTATTACTCAGTTAGCTGAAGAAGGAGACATCGTCGGCATTTTTGGTAAAGGCCATGAACAATCAATGTGTTACGGCAAAACCGAAATACCTTGGGATGATATTAAAGAAGCCAAACGAGCTCTGTTAGAGCGGATTATCAAAACAAGAGTTACTGGGGTTATTCTGGCCGCTGGCAAAGGGACCCGAATTGTCCTTCTTACTAGAAACAAAACTAATAAAGCTATGGTTCCAGTCTTGGGGAAACCAATGATAGACTGGGCAACAGACCTTCTTACTAAGAGTGGTATTAACCAACAGCTTTACGTTATTGGTCACAAAGCAGTTATCATCAAAAAACATTTAGGAGAAAATAAAAATTGGGTTGTTCAAAAAGAACAATTAGGAACTGGGGATGCCCTAAAGACAGCTCTCCCAGCTCTTAATAACAAAGCCCGCCATTTAATCATTATCAATGCCGACCAAGCTTTTTACCCCAGCGAGGTTCTAATTAGTTTTATTAATTTTTACCTCAAAGGTGACTATGCAGCGGCTATTCTCTCTACTTTAAAAGAAAATCCGACCGGCTTGGGGCGGATAGTCCGCAACTCAAAAGGAAATTTAGTCGCCATCGTTGAGGAAAGTGAGGCTGATAAAGAAACAAAGAAAATAAAAGAAATCAACACCGGCACTTATATCCTTAGGCGTAGTTTTGTTGAAAGGTACATTAACCAACTTCCCCTGCATCAGGAAAAAAACGAGTACTATTTAACTGACATTTTTTCCGTTGCTCTCAAAGATGACCCTAAAATTAAAATAGGCGTTCTTCAAAATAATCACCCTTTAGTCAACTTGGGCTTCAACACTCCTGAACAACTTGAACAGGGCGAAAAGCTCTTAAAAAGATTTCATCCCTTACTTAATCATGAAGTCTAAGACCCAAGAAATACACAAAGCTTTCTTAATAGGCATTAAAGGGGTAGGGATGGCTAGCTTGGCTTACATCCTCGACGACTTGGGAATTGAGGTTAAGGGAAGTGATGTAGCTGACACCTTTGTTACCTCCTATCTTCTGCACCAGCGAGGTTTCAAAATTTATCCTTCCTTTGACCCTAAAATAATTTCTCAAGAAAAACCTGATTTAGTCATCACCACCGGAGCTCATGGAGGAAAAAGAAACCCTCAATTTCTGGCTGCTCTTCAAGCTAAGATTCCAGCAGTCACCCACGCTCAAGCTTTAGGCTGGCTAATGAACCAAAAGAAATTTCCCATCTCTGTCGCTGGGGTAGGGGGGAAAACAACCATCTCAGCCCTCCTCAGCCAGCTTCTAACTGATAATCATTACGAACCCTCCTACGCAGTCGGAGCTGGTTCTCTCAAACCTTTAATCTGGCCCGGAGCTTGGAGAAAAGGAAAATATTTTATTGCTGAAGCCGATGAGTATGCTACCTGCCCCCTGACCGACCACCGACCCCGCTTCTATTGGCAAAAACCGCAAATTCTCATCTTAACCAACATCGAGTACGATCACCCAGACATCTATCAAAATTTAAAACAAACTTTGGAAACTTTCTTAAAGTTTAGCCAGCAGACATTAGAGAGGGGAGGACAAGTAATCAGCTTTTTTGACAACCCCAACAACCAATGGATCATCAACCAACTGCGCCAAGAAGGTCATCAACAAATAATCAGCTATGGCTTCTCGGAAAAAGCCGACTGGCAAATTGAACCTTTAAATATTACTCATCCTCAGACAAAAGCTCGTTTAGTTTCTCACTTCGGAGACTTAATCCTCCTTAAATTAAAGCTGCCTGGAAAGTTTAATTTAGCCAACGCTGCAGCCGCAACCATTGCTGCTCATCTTATCGGTTTAAACCCAAAACAAATAACAACTAGCTTGAGCAAGTTCATCGCCGTCCAGCGGCGGTTTGAGTTTCTGGGTCAACTTCAACTTCCCCAGAAAGAAGTTAAACTTTATGACGACTATGCCCATCATCCTCAGGAAATTAAAACTACTCTTCAAGCGGCGAGGATTTGGTTTCCCCACCAGCAAATAGGGGTTATTTTCCAACCTCATACCTTCTCTCGAACTAGAAAACTTTTTGATCAATTCGTTGACTCCCTTCTTTTGGCTGACAAGGTTTATTTAGCTCCCGTTTTTGCCTCAGCAAGAGAAAAAAAGAGCAAAGTCAACTGGCAAAAGATAATGGGAGAAAGGATAAACCGAAAAATGAGTCCTCACCAAAAACTCCACCTTGTTTCCCAACCTGAGGAGTTTTTAACTCTTCTGAAAAAAGAAGGAGACCTGCCAGATGTTCTCTTCACTATGGGGGCAGGCAACATCTATAAATGGGGACAAAAATTATTAAGTTTGTCTAAAACCAAATGAGTTCTTCTCCCACCCCTACTTTTATTAAGGAATTTTTCCAAAAAAACAGTCCTCATTTAAAGGTCAAGATTAATCAGCCCTTAGCACCTTACACTAGCCTTAAACTCGGCGGCCTAGCCCCTGTTATTCTTTTACCAAAAACTACTTCTCAACTTAAAACAGCTTGGAGATTAGCTCATCAACTGGACCTGCCTGTTCTAATTCTGGGATCCGGAACTAATGTTCTCATTTCTGACACTGGTTTTAAGGGGATAGTAATTTTAAACACTATTGAACAAATAACCATTATATCTAAAAGCCAAAAAAAACTAGAGACTAAAACTTCTAGTGGGACCTTACTTTCTAATCTAGTTAGCTTCTCTTTAGAAAAGGGTTTTAAAGATCTCTTGCCTTTTTTTACCATCCCGGGAACAGTTGGAGGAGCGGTTCTGAATAATGCCCATTACCATCAGGAACTAATCGGTAGTTATATTACTCAAGTCAAGGCAATCGATAAACAAGGAAAGGAACACCTTTACTCTCCTTCCCAGTTAGGTTTTGCTTATGATACTTCTCGCTTCCAAAAGGGTGGAGAATTAATTCTGGAAGCAGCTTTCAAACTTACTCAACCAGCGGAGGATAAGAAAAAAAGCCTCCAACAACTAAAAACCTACCTCTTGGAACGAGCTAAAACCCAACCCACTGGAGTTTACAGTACTGGTTGCATTTTCAAAAATTTATCTCCTGAAGAAGCTAATAAACTAGGCCTGCCTAGCTACCACGCTGGCTTTTTAATAGATAAAGCAGGCTTAAAAGGCAGCCGAATAGGCGGAGCCGTGATCAGCCCAAAGCACGCTAACTTCATTGTCCATCGGGGGAAGGCAACCGCTGAGGATTTTTACCGACTTATTCAATTAGTAAAAGCAAAAGTAAAGGAAAAATATGGCTGTCAGTTGGAAGAAGAGGTAAAATTAATTGGTTTTGAAGAAAGGAAAAATGGCTGAATATATAATCGAAGGACCAAATCAAATTAAAGGAAAAGCTAGTATTTACGGTAATAAGAACGAAGTTCTTCCCATCTTGGCCGCCACTTTACTAACAGACAAAAATGTTACCTTAAAAAACGTTCCAAAAATCAGAGATGTTAATACCATGCTCCAACTTCTAGGATCATTGGGGACAGAGTATAAATGGTTGGATGAGACAACTTTGTCCCTTTCTACCCCTAAAATTATTTCTGATACCCCAGACAAGAAACTAGTCTCCAAGCTCCGGGCTTCTATTCTTCTCGTCGGCCCGTTGCTGGCTCGCATTGGTCGAGTTAAGCTCTCTTTCCCTGGAGGAGACATTATTGGCCGCCGACCGATTAATGCCCATCTTGAAGCTCTCAATAAAATAGGGGTTAATGTTTCTTGGAAAAAGGGCTTTTACCTTTTCCAACGGCCAAAAAGCTATCTTTCAGGAAGGGTGTTCCTAACCGAAGCCTCAGTGACGGCTACCGAAAATTTCCTTCTAGCTACCGCCCTCAGCCCCGATAGTAGCTTCATTCTTCTTAATGCGGCCACTGAGCCTCATGTTCGCTCTTTAAGCAATTTCCTAAATAAAATGGGGGTAAACATCGCTAATATAGGTTTAAACACTCTTCTCATTCAGGGAGTAGTTTCCCCCCAAAAAGTAGAACATACTATTCTGCCCGACCACATAGAGGTAGGTACTTTTATGCTTCTGGCGGCGGCCACCCACAGCCAGATTGAGATAGAAAAAGTTATCCCTCAGGACCTGGAGCCTATCATCAATCATCTAACTCCTATGGGGATTCACCTTAATTACCAGATAAAAACCGATACTATTGGCGACGTTTGGCAGGACAAGTTAACCACCGTTAAGGTAACCCCCAAACATCTTAAGGCAATTGATAAAATAGAAACCAATATTTGGCCGGGTTTCCCAACTGACTTAATGAGTCCTCTCATCGTTGCCGCTACTCAAGCCGAAGGAGTAACTCTCTGCCATGACTGGATGTATGAGGGGCGGATGTTTTTTGTTGATAAATTAGTCCGCATGGGAGCAAAAATTATCATTGCTGATCCTCATCGGGTAGTAGTTTTTGGACCAACCCAGCTTTATGCTAAAGAATTAGAATCACCAGATATTCGAGCGGGAATGGCTCTAGTCATCGCTGCTATTATTGCCCGGGGAACTTCTACTATCCATCAAGTAGAATTAATAGAACGAGGTTACGCCAACTTAGTCCCTCGACTTCAGAAGTTAGGGGTAAAAATTAAGCGCCAAGATTGATGAAACCAGCCTCTGAGGAATTTAAAGCCAACCTTTTCTTTCTGACCTCATTTTTAAACAAAAAATTTGCCTATTTTTTTCCTAACTACCGCCAGGCTTACCTTCTCATCCAGTCTCTATTCTCCAGCAAACCTCTGGTTATCTCTTCCTATTACTCCCTCTTTATTCCCCCTAAACACCAGGCGACCTTTGAGATATTACCGGCGGGGGCCGACTTCAACCTCCAACCTTTTACCCCCTCTTCCAAAGGAATGCCTATAATGGACCATTTTAGCGGCAATCCAGCCAAGGTAGACGGCTTCCAGCCGCCCTTCATTGAAGATATTAGCCTTTCTTTAGGCAGCCAGTGGCGAGGAAAGAACTGCGGCAGTTTCGGTTGGATTACTCTTTTCCAACTAGGACCAAATTTGTCTCTCTACTTTAATTCCCCAAATCTTCAACCGGCTGGAGCAGTTAAGAAATATCTCCACTTTTCTAAATACCCCGTTTTAGTTCTGACAAAACGTTTCCAGCTAAGACAAAAAATAGAACTAATTCTTAAAAAGGCAAACTTCTCCTCTTTACCAACTAATCAATTGCTGCCTCAAATAAAAAAGATCGGTCATTTTATTCAAAATCTACCTAACTACCGCCAGCAAAACTACCTTTCTGCTCACCGCTTTTATCTTCAGGAAAAGGAAAAAACAAATAAACAACTACCCTTCATTCATCAATTTGGCCAACCTTTCTTTACCTTTCTCCCTTACCTTGAAACCGAGAGTCTTACCTATTAGTTTTTCTTTTCAGGTCATTCTGACCCTCTTCGATAGGGGGAAGAATCTAGCCAAAGGCGCAGGGGTGTGCTCCCAAGCCTGAGTGCCAGCGACTTTGCGCTCGCTTCCGCTCGCTAGATCCTTCGTCGCCCCAGCTCCTCAGGATGACGAGGAAGGGGGTAGTTATCTTCTAAATGGGTCATTCTGGACACTAGTATCCCAGCATCTCTTCTTTCCCAATCATTCCGAGCGTTAGCGAAGAATCTAGCGAAGCGCAAAGTCTTGGCACCCAAGTTTTTTCTAGTCTCCTACCTGCTTAGAACTGATTAATCTTTCTTATTTCGGTCTAAGTTCTGAGTTCCAAGCTCCAAGTTCTAAGATCTGGTTCTCGCGCTCGCTTCCGCTCGCTAGATCCTTCGTCGCCCCAGCTCCTCAGGATGACCGGGGAATGACCTGATAGCTGATGGCTTGTTTAGGATAACACGGAAAGGGGAAGCGGCTCGCTCAAGATAACGCGAGAAAGAAGGTTTTGGATTTTGGTATTAGGATTTTGATATTGTTTAGGATTTTCCGACCAAGGCGGATCCGCCGTGGCGGAAGAGATTAGAATTTAGGATTTGTTTGGAGCTTCGAATTTCGAATCTCGGATTTGCCTGCCCCTACCGAAGGGGGGTTTGTATCCTTGGAATTTGCAATTTGGTCATTTTTCTAAGTTCTAAGTTCTAAGTTCTAATCACCTAGTTCCTCCAACCTAGTTCCTAGTTCCAATTCCCTGTGCACTTGTCTAGATCCCAAGACTGAATAAGTTATTATATAAGTATAGTTATGAACTCTGAACTAATTACTGATTTACAGGCTTTTTTTAATTTTATCTGCTACTTTATTAAGCGGCGGCTGGAAGTATTTATTGTCATCTTCAACGACTTTAAAAACCTAATAGTTGCTCTTTTAGTAGTTAAACGGGGACGCTATGTTCGATCATTCACCCATACTACTCTTATTAGTGTTATTCTTATCTCCATAATTTTGGTTCCCTTTGCTGCTTCTTCACTGCCTAGCCGGGCCGCCCCCGTCAACGGCCAGACTGAAGGTATAATCTTGGATATAAACAACACCATCCCCAAAGAAGAGATAAATCCTTACACTTCCGTTTCCGAGAAGCCGCGGGCAACCATTATTATCTACAAAGTTCAATCTGGGGATACTCTTTCTACTATCGCTGATAAATTCGGCATCTCCATTAACACCATCAAATGGGAAAACAAACTGAGTTCCAACTCTATTCATATCGGCCAAAAACTGCGGATATTACCAGTAACTGGTATCGCTCACCGAGTCACTCAAGGTGAGACCATTTATAGCATCGCTAAAAAGTACCACACCTCCCCTCAAGCCATAATTGATTTTCCCTTTAACTATTTTAAAGACGAGGACAACTTTGCTCTAGAGGTAGGCCAACTCCTTATTGTCCCAGACGGAGTACCTCCTAAAGCTAAGAAAATTATTCTAGAAAGGATTGATCGCTTCAAAAACACTATTCATACCCCCAAAGGTATCTTCCTCTGGCCGACAACTGGGGTTATTACTCAAGGATATCATTGGTACCATCAAGCTATTGATATCGCTAATCCAGCTGGACCGCCAGTTAAGGCCGTTGCTGCTGGACGAGTTGTACTGGCTCAGTGGACCCGCACTCACGGTGGCTATGGTCTTCACGTTAAGATCGATCACCTTAACGGCTACCAAACCCTTTACGCCCACCTGCGCAAACTTTACGTTAAACCTGGCCAGCAGGTAGTAAAAGGCCAAGTAATTGGTTTGATGGGTTCAACCGGCCGGTCAACCGGCACCCACCTTCACTTCGAGATTCGTTACAAAGGAAGAAAACTCAATCCGCTTAACTTTTATAAGTGAAATTAAAGATTGGACATCGCTAGAAACAAGCCCAAAATAGCCAAAACTATCTGGGCCAACCAAGCCCGAGCGACTACCTTTGGTTCATCCCAACCTCGCTTCCTCAGAAGAAGGTGGAAGGGAGCAATGGGAAAAAGGCGACGGTGGAAGAACTTTTTAGCTGTTAACTGCAAAAGGCTGGATAGGGCTTCTAAGATAAATAAACCACTAATAAAAATAATCGGGATAATTTTACCTAATAAAAGGCCGATAAGAGCCAAGACCGCCCCGAATGATAAGGCACCAACATCTCCTAACATTATCCTGGCAGGATAAATATTAAAGTAAAGAAAAGCTAATAAGCTGCCAATCCAGATGGCCAGATAGATACTTAAAATATTGTCTAGAATAGCCGTCGAGATAAACCAAAAGGAAATTAGGTTAAAAAGAAGAAGACCGCTGGCCAAACCATCAAGGCCATCGGTAATATTAAAAGCGTTGGCAAAAAAAACAATAAACAGAGTGGCAAAGAGAATATAAAAGGGGCCAAGATAGAGAACGCCAAGGGGACCAAGAAAGACAAAGTTAATACCCAGTTTGAAATACAACCAAAAACCGATAAAAAGAGCCACTCCTAACTGGATGAGGAGTTTAGTCCGAAAACGAAGGCCAAAGAACTGGCGTTCCTTAAAGTTAAAAAACTTAAGGAGATCATCATAAAGGCCGATAAGAGCAAAACTAATTAGGGTAAAGATAAGAATGAAGATCTCAGCCCGCCGGGGATAAAGATGAGTAATATGCAGAGAATGAAACTTAAACCAACTAAGGAAAAGGGTGAAGAGAAACACTTGAGACAAAACTAGCAGGATGCCACCACCGACTGGCGTACCACTCTTTCCTAAATTCAACAAGTCAAAAAACTTAGCTGGCTTACCAAGGGGATCAGTAGTTTTTTGATCCCGCCGGGTGAACTTAAAAGTATAAAGGAGCTTAATGAAAGGAATTATTAAGATAGAGTTAACCACAAAAGAAATAAGCAGTAGGCTAAGGAGAATATTCATAACTCAAAGATGGGGCCAAAAAATTAATAAACCAGAAATGGCGGCGGCTAGAGATAAGACTAGAACACCGGCCGCAGCTACGTCTTTAGCCTGTTTTGCCAAAGGATGATACTCAGGGGAAACCAAATCGACTAAGTACTCAATAGCTGAGTTAAAGAGCTCTCCTCCTAAAACCAAACCAATCCAAGCCAAAGTAATTAGCCATTCTTTAAGAGAAAGAGATAAAAAGAAGCCTCCAATAATAACCAATCCGGCCACCGCCAGCTGGATGCGAAAATTTACTTCCTGTTGCCAAGCTATCTCCAATCCCTCAAAAGCTATCTTCACTCCTCGCCAAAATTCTCTGGTCTCTTTCTTTTTCATCTTACCTTAATTATAAACTCTCCTTTCTAACCCCTATCCTTATCCCCTCCATGAGGGATGGTAATGAGCTTGGAGCTTGGAACTCAGTTATCAGTTATTGGAACTAGGAACTAAGAGCTAGGTTATCAGAACTCAGATCTTGGAACTCAGAACTTGGAACTTAGAAAAATGACCAAATTACAAATTCCAAGGATACAAACCCCCCCTTCGGTAGGGGCAGGCAAATCCGAGATTCGAAATTCGAAGCTCCAAATAAACCTGCCTGCCGGCAGGCAGGTCCTAAATTCAAATGACCAAATCCAAAACAATTAGAACGGTTAGCCCGATTTGTCGGGAGCATAATTGTCTACTCAAGCTTGGGAACTAAGATTCTGCGCTGACGCTAGATCCTTCACTTCGCCTGACGGCTTGTTCAGGATAACACGGGGAAGTAGATGGTTACCTTACAAGTGAGTCATCCAGAGGAGCTACTTTCCCTCTCTCCGCGTCATTCTGAACGAATGTGAAGAATCTAGCGAGCGGAGCGAGCGCAAAGATATTAGATCTTTCTCTTTTTCTATCTTCCCAGCAGATTATTAAAAATTAGCTGAGCATTCTTATTTCCGGCTGAGTTCTGAGTTCCAAGATCTAAGTACTATTTATAACTTTAAAGTTATAATAGAATCATAATTGAAATAGGAGGAGGAGATGAAAAAAAGAAAATTAAAAGAACTCACTAAATGGCAAGATTATGAAAAAGAGCTTTTAAAAGATGGCTCTTTTATCAAAGCGGCTGAAGAAGTAGAGATAGAATATATGTTGGCCAAAAATATAATCGAGCTTCGGAAGAAAAGAAATTTATCCCAAGCTGAATTAGCCAAAAAGGTGGGCACAAAACAACCAGTCATTTCCCGCCTAGAAACCGCCTCGGTCAAACCTTCAATAGCTCTCTTAAAACGCATCGCCCAAGCTCTAGGGGCAAAATTAGAAATAAAATTTACCTTTTAAATCC
>WFRL01000013.1 GCA_015486555.1 Candidatus Microgenomates bacterium
CGAAAAGCATAGTAACGGCTTTCAATATACTTAACGATAATTTCTTTCTTGCTCATTTGCTCTATCTTTTTTTGTTGTCGACTCACCTGTTTAAGAAGTACTTTAACCACTTTCTCAATCATATCCTGCTGCCGAAGAGGCAAGCCATTTACTTCTAGATATGCTCCCTCAACTAACTCTGGCAAGCGCCCCCTATTAGTTAAGTGACAGAACATATCTATCTTTACCTCCGCTTCATCAGGATAAAGGGCAAAAAATTTGATGGAATTTATAGGAAAGGACATCATATTTGGCCAAAGAGGGGAGGGGGTTAGATCAAAAAAATCAGCAACTACCAGGTTAGTCTCTCGCCCATCAGGGCGCTTAACTTCGTAGGGGCCTTGAATTTCATATCCAACATCGTCCCAACCATAGAAAAAGAGGCTCCAAATCAAGGTTTTAGTTGCTGCCGAGACACGATAAAACGAAGGAATTAAGCTCGTTCTTCCTCCCGCGTCATCTTTCCAAATCCACGGTGTCTGGTCAAAAAGCTCTTGGGCGGCTGGAGGCCTCAAAACCCGGTTGCTACCATTCAAACAAAAAATATCACCGGCTTGGAGGTAATGAATAGCATTCAGATACTCTTCTACGAACCAAACCCTCTCCTCAAGGTTTAATTTAGGCTTAGCTACTTTTAAACCAACGATCAGATCCATTAAAAGTGCTTTGGCCACACTAGGAGCAATCATTAATTTGCTTAATAACTTGCCGGAGGGGTCTTCTTGAGTTATCTTTTTCATTTTAGAAAAAAGATCAGCTGCCTCAACATCACTTCCATAGATAGAGGGGATTGAAACATGAATCGGCCAAGGAGCGATCTCTCCGGTAGTAGAAAAGGCTTTTCCTAGCGATTGCAGATAGAGATCAATTTTCCCCATAGATCACCCCTTGATTACCATCAACAACAATTCTCTGTCCATCTTTAATTTTTTGGGTAGCTGTTTTGGTAGCTACCACGCAAGGAACTCCTAGTTCTCGGGCAACGATAGCTGGATGTGAGGTAATTCCACCTTCATCAGTAACAATAGCCTTAGCCTTGCTGATAATGTCTACAAACATTGAAGCATTGGTAATATAAGCCACTAAGATCTCTCCCTCCTTTAAACTCCTTCTAGTACCAGGAAGAATCACCCGAGCTACTCCCTTGGCTTTCCCTGGACTGGCAGCCATTCCTTTGACTATTACTTTCATCTCCCAAGATAACCCTTTAAATATCGACCTGTTAGCGATTTCTTTGCTTTCATTATATCCTCCACTCTTCCTTCCGCTACTATTTTACCTCCTTTTTCTCCTCCTTCTGGCCCCAGATCGATAATCCAGTCCGCAGCAGCAATAACTTCTAGATTGTGTTCGATAACGATAACTGTGTTTCCGGCTTCTACTAAACGATCTAACACTTTTATAAGTTTTCTAACATCGGCCATATGTAACCCCGTAGTCGGCTCATCCAAGATGTAAATATTTCCCCTTTTGCTCAATTCTTTAGTAATCTTAATCCTTTGAGTCTCACCGCCGGAGAGAGTGCTTGTTGGTTGGCCAAGAGTAAGATATCCTAAGCCAACTTCTTGAAGAAGAGAAAGCTTCTCTCGAATATCCTTATTTCCTTTAAAAAAGGGAAGAGCCTCATCAACCGTCATCTCTAAAATATCAGCAATATTTTTACCTTGGTATAGCAGTCTAAGCACTTCCTGCTTATAGCGGCGGCCATGACAGAGATCGCATCTGAGTTTAACATTGCCTAAAAAATGCATCTCCATCTGTTGGTAGCCCAAGCCTTTACATTTAGGACAAGCACCTTGGGAGTTAAAACTAAAGAAAGAAACTGGTTTACCAGTGGCCTGGCTAAAGAGGCGACGAATAGGATTAAAAACATTAACATAGGTAGCAACATTCGAGCGAATTGAGCGGCCCACTGGTGATTGATCAATAACAATTGACTCAGGATGGACTTGGGCAAAAGTATCTAAGATTAAGCTGCTCTTTCCCGCCCCAGCCACTCCAGTGACACAGGTTAAAACCCTTTTAGGAATCTTAACTGAAACATTTCGGAGATTGTGAAGAGAAACATTTTTAAGAAAAAAGAACTCTTGAAAAGGACGAGGAGTATGCTTAATAGTTGGTCGATGGGCCAACATTTGCCCTGTCAAGGAGTTGCTTTTAAGGAGTTGTTGAACCTGTCCTTGAAAGGTAATCTGACCGCCTTTTTTCCCGGCACCAGGGCCGAGCTCAATAACCAGGTCAGCTTCTTTGATGATTTGAGGATCGTGTTCAATCACCAAAACCGAGTTGCCTTGTCTGACGAGCCTCTTTAAGATTTTAACTAATTTAGAAACATCATGGGAGTGTAAACCAATGCTCGGCTCGTCAAGGACATAAATCAACTCAATTAAACTATTGCCTAGTTGCTTAGCTAGTTTGAGTCGTTGCGCCTCGCCGCCAGACAAGGTGGAAACAGATCGGTTAAGGGAAAGATATCCTAAGCCAACTTCAATCAGATTATCCAGAAGATCTAGGGCTTTTTCTATTATCGGTTGAGCAGCCGGGATATGAATTGTCTCTAAAAAGCCCCTCAGTTGCTCCAAAGAAAAATCACCCAACTCGCCAAAAGTTTTGCCTTGGAGTTTAACTGAGCGAGCTCGTTGATTTACTCTTTGACCATGGCAGAGGGAACAAGGACGGGTGGTAAAGAAACGGCCATCGCGGTCAGAGGAAGAGAGGGTAGTTCCTCGCTGGCTTAGGCGACGGCGCTCGATACCCACTACCACGCCTTCAAAACTAACTGCATCCGCTAAATTAGAATAACGTAGCTTAATAGGAGGACTGTAGAGCAGCTTATTTAATTCTTCAGCAGTAAAGTCTTTCAATTTCTTCTCCATCTCGAAAAGGCCGGTTAATTTCAAGATGCGCCAGCGACGAGCACCAGGGCGGTATTCTGGGTGACGAATAGCTCCCTCAGCTAAGGATTTCTCCCAATCAACTAGTTTATCCTTATCAACTACTACTTCCTCGCCCAACCCCTTGCATTTAGGGCAAGCACCTTCGGGCCGATTAAAAGAAAACAAGCTAGAATCACCTATTTGCGGCCAACCAAAACGAGAGTAAAGAAGACGGAGATAAGTGTAAATTTCACTAAAAGTTCCCACTGTCGAACGGGGATTATTGCCCAGTTTTCTTTGTTGCACCACTACCGCTGGTGAGAGGCCACGGACTTCATCTACAGCTGGCCTGTCAAGATGAGGTAAGTACCTTTGGGCTAAAGTGCTAAGTAGGTTTATAAACTGGCGTTGAGCCTCAGCATATAGAGTGTTAAAAACCAGTGATGATTTCCCTGAACCAGATAATCCCGTAAAGACGACCAATTTATTGCGAGGAATTGTTAGGTTTACATTCCTTAGGTTATGGGTGCGAGCATTAACAACCTCTATATCAGTCATCTTAGTTATTATACATAATAGATACTATCGTCACCTTTTCTTTCCCTTTTCCAATTTATTTCTCACCTCCTTAACAACAAAAGAGGGGAGGGCGGTTTGGGATTGATCAAGATAGGAGCGAACTCGGGAAGAATAATTTTTAACCATCTCTCGCAACAGCCAAGAAATAGCTTTAGTAACAAGAATGCTCTTTTCTGGGCTTGGTGGTTTTTGGGTGACAAACCTAAACTCGAACAAGTTACTGGAGCTATAGTGA
>WFRL01000014.1 GCA_015486555.1 Candidatus Microgenomates bacterium
ATTATGATCTAACAAGGACACTTTGGGAGACAAAAAATATGATCTAACGCGAGTAAAAATCATGTTATAATACTAACAAATGCCTAGCGAAACACTACAAAAAGGGATATCTTTACAAGGAAAGGAACTCTTGCAAACAGGTATCCTCTCTCCAAAAACTGCAGCATTTTTAAGAGTATTAGCAGGTAGGCTTAAAGATTCTCCTCGAAGTGTAGTTAACACCACTGGACTAACAGACATGGGTGTTGAGCATTACACCATGTTATTCCAAAAAAAATTAGGACCTATCCTAGAAAGAGTTAGACAAGATCCTACTATTCAACAAAGATTTCAAGAATGGTGGAATACTCTTCCTACAGGGGATACCGAAGGAACTACTTTTATTAAAATTGACGAAAAGGGGATAGAGGAAATACTAAAATTCTTCAATGCAAATGGGTCTGAGCTAGTGAGAGGAGAACTTCAGTTTTTAATAACTCGAGTCTTTGTTTGATAAAGTTGTTATTTTATTGACAAGAAAGATTTCTGGGGATAATATAGCATTATGTTATTAAGCCTATCTCACACTAACACTTATTATTACATTAACCATTGGGGAAGTGGGGTGGGTAAGTAGTATATTTACTCCCAAAAATTTAAAAAACCAAACCCCACCTTCTCGGTGGGGTTTTTTATTAAGGAGCTGTTTTATGAAAAAAATACAAATAGGTGTCATGGGTTCCATGGCGGACACAAAACTAAAACAAACCTCTATTTCTCTAGCCAAAGAGTTAGGTAGTGAAATAGCTAAGAAAGGAGCATTATTAGTATTTGGCTACGAGGGGGATTTCAACTCTTTACCAGAAATAGCTGCTTTAGCAGCTGAAAAAGAGGGTGGACAAACTCTAGCTTTTCTCTGGGGAGATAACAAAAAGATAGCTAAAGATTTATCTTCCATTAGAATAAGAACAGGACAGATTCGGGGAGGAGGGAGAGAACTCCCTTTAGTCCTAAGTTGTGATGTTTTAATCTGCATCGGCGGCGGATCAGGAACACTAACTGAAATAGCCATAGCCTACCAAGCGAATATTCCTATTGTGGTCTTAGCAAATTCAGGAGGTTGGAGTCAAAAACTAGCTGGTAAATTCTTAGACGCCCGAAAAAGAGTAAAAATCACAGCGGCTAGAAGCGCAAAAGAGGCTGTCAATATAGCTATCAAATTAGCAAGTTCTGTTCTATAATAACTTATGACTGTTATAACTGATGAAAAATTGGTTGACCAAGTTTTGGATCGAGGGGTAGTAGAGATCTTACCCTCTAAAAAGGAGTTTAAAAAACTTCTCCTCTCGGGGAAAAAAATTAGACTTTATCTAGGTGTCGATCCAACTGGTTTCGAACTTCATCTAGGTCATTCACTAGCCTTACGTAAACTTCAACAGTTTGCCGACCTTGGTCATGAAGTTATCCTTCTTTTAGGCACCTTTACCGGAATGATCGGTGATCCCACCGGCAAGGACCAAACTCGAACACCCTTGACTTTCGAGCAGATTCAAAAAAATATGGCTGATTACCAACATCAAGCTAGTACAATTCTTGACTTCTCACGAGTCAAAATTAAGTACAACCATACCTGGCTGGCTAAACTTACCTTCGAAGAGATCATCAAGCTAGCCGGTAATTTTACCGTCCAACAGATGATTGAGCGGGATATGTTTCAGCGACGATTGAAAGAAAATAAGCCCATTCATCTTCACGAGTTCTTTTACCCCTTAATGCAGGGCTACGACTCAGTTGCTATGGATGTTGATCTGGAAATTGGCGGCACTGATCAGACTTTCAATATGTTGGCTGGGCGGACCTTAATGAAAAAAATAAGGAATAAAGATAAGTTTGTTTTAACTATTCCTCTTTTGTTAGGTTTAGACGGCCGCAAAATGAGTAAAACTTACAATAACTACATCTCTTTAACAGACAACCCTCAAGATGTTTATGGTAAAACCATGCGCCTTCAAGACGAACTTATCATCGACTGGTTTAAACTTCTTACTGATTTACCAATGGAAGAGATAGATGAGATGGAAAAGAAGATTAAAAAAGGCCAGCTTAATCCAATGGAGGCAAAAAAACGTTTAGCTTTTATTTTAACCAGTTGGCTGCACAATGAAAAGGAGGCTCGAGAGGCTCAGCTTTACTTCGAGGATGTTTACCAAAAGAAACAACTCCCCCAAACTATTAAGGAAGTTACTTTTAAAAAGGGTAAATATCCTCTTTTAGCTCTTTTAAAACAACTACCAACCTCCCTTTCTAGTCGAAAGTTAAAACAATTAATCCTCCAAGGAGGGGTAAAACTTAACCAAAAAGTCGTTAATAATCCAACCAAAACAATAGAACTAAAAAAAGGAGAAAAAATTACTGTACAAATAGGCAAACATTTATTTTTAAATTTAAAGGGAACCAAATGAAGATTAAACGGAAAAAGGTAGTACGAATTATTACTATTGCTATCACCATCTTAATGGCGCTTTCTTTAATTATTGGCTCAATCATTCCTTTTCTAAATGCCTTCCACTAAGCAGCTGCCTTTACATCTGGAAACCAAATTAGAGGATCTTTATTTAGTTGGCCCAACTTTGGTTAAGAGGTTCAAAAAACTAGGTATCTCCACCCTCAAAGAGCTCCTATATCTTCTCCCAAATCGTTTTGAGGATCGTCGTCCATTACAAACACCTCTTAATCAACTTCCTCTCCCTGTCAAAATTACCCTCAAGGGAACAATAAAGAAAAGCAAAAGCCGCTTCAGTCTCCACGGTTTACCTATTCAAATCTTTTCTCTCTCTTATCAGAACCAGCCAGTTCAGGTTATCTTTTACAATCAACCTTACTTGCTAAAAACTTTAAAACCCGGGCTTCAAGTGGCCTTTTGGGGAGAACTTCAACTAGAATACCCTGGCTATCGTTTAGAGGCCGCCGGTTATGAAATCATCACTTCTAAGCATCCTATCCACAGCTTAGATATTATTCCTATTTACCCTGAGACAAAAGGCCTGACTAACAAAATGATCCGCCGCATTTTAATTTTTTACCTCCAAAAGGCCAGTTTCCTTTTTAAAGAATACCTGCCTAACTTTATCCTGACCCAAGAGGGTTACCCTCCCTTACCTCGAGCCTTGTTACAGCTTCATCAACCCCACTCAATTCAAGAAGGAGAAAAAACCAAAGAACGTTTCCTCTTTGAAGAAGTTCTAGCCTACCAAATCGGCAGCCAACTAAAACGTAAAGAGTGGCAGGAAAAAACCAGCCTCTTTCAAAGTTCGATTACTCCTCAACAGGTTATTCCGATCATTGAAAAAACGAGCCAGCTCAAACTTTCACCTTCTCAAAAGGAGGTTCTCTCTCAAATCCTCCTCGACCTAAAACAGAAAAGACCAATGAATCGCCTTCTCTTGGGTGATGTGGGGTCTGGTAAAACTTTAGTGGCTGCCACCACAGCTTATGCCACTTATTTAAGCGGCTGGCGGACGGTTTTAATGACCCCCACTGAAGTCTTAGCTAAACAAACAACTGAGAAATTCCGTTCTTACTTGCCTGCTAACCTCAAAGTAGGTTTACACACTCAATCCCACAAAGAAAAGAGTGAGGATTGGAACATCTTAATCGGCACTCATGCTCTTCTCTGGCAAAAAAGCCTCAAAAATATCGGTTTGGTAGTAGTTGATGAACAACATCGTTTTGGTGTCCGCCAGCGAAGCAAACTAACCCAAACTAACCCTTCTCCTCACATCTTGACGATGACGGCCACCCCCATCCCTCGAAGTTTAGCCCTTACTCTTTTTGGCCACCTCGATCTAAGTTACCTCGAACCTCTTCCTAACAAGGAAAAACAAACTAAAACCTACCTTCTAAAACCCTATCAAGTTAATCAAGCCTACAATTGGTTAGTGAAGGAGTTAAGCCGCCACCCTGAAAAAAGAGCTTTTATTATCACACCTTTAATCGAAAACTCAGAGAAAGAAACAATGAAGGACATCAAAGCAGTTACCGCCCTTTACCAGCAATTGGGGAAGAAATATCCTAACTTTCCTCATTTTGGTCTTCTCCACGGCCGGCTTAAAGCTAAGGAGAAAGAAAAAGTTATCAAGGAGTTCCGAGAAGGCAAAATTAAAGCTCTCATCAGTACTTCAGTTGTCGAGGTGGGTATCGACATTCCCCAAGCCAATATCATTATCATTGAAGGAGCAGAACGCTTTGGTTTAGCTCAGCTTCATCAGTTACGGGGTAGGGTAGGCCGATTAGGCCAACAATCCTACTGTTTTCTCATCCCTACTAAACTAACCACTCAAAGTATTAAACGCCTTCATCTGCTAACTAAGATAACCTCCGGTCACCAGCTAGCTGAGTATGATCTTAAGCTCCGTGGACCAGGACAGATCTTTGGTTTAGCTCAACATGGCTTCCCAAATGAGCTTTTACCTTTCTTAACCAATCCGCTTCTCCTCAGCAAGGCTCAAAAATATAGTCAAGAAATAGCTTCTCACCTCGACCGTTATCCCCGCTTGCAAGAATCTTATCTTCAGGGTAAAATTAAGGACATAATACTAAATTAGCCTACACTCCAAGAAGAAGTTAGGTAGTAAATAAATGGAGGACCAAAAATGCCACCAGTTCCAAAGAGACGACACTCAACCGGTCGCAAGGGGAAAAGACGAGCGGCTTTAAAGATAAAAACCTTACCCAAGACTGTCCGTTGCCCTTACTGCGGTGCCTTAAAACCCAGTCATCAGGCTTGCCCAGTTTGTGGCCGTTAGGCTAAGAAATGGCAACCCAAATCAATCGAAAACATCTTTGGCGAATTCGGACGTTCAAAATGCTGTATCAACTCCTCTTTAAAAATGAAAACGAAAAGGTTTTAAAGGAAAAAACCAAAAATATCCAAGCTAAACTACCAGTTATTGACAAGATAATTACTAAGTATGCTCCTGAGTGGCCATTAGAGAAGATAAATAAAGTTGATCTAGCTATCCTCCGTCTGGCTATCTATGAGTTGCTAACTAAGAATGCTCCCTATAAAGTTATCATTAATGAGGCTGTTGAGATAGCTAAAACCTACGGCAGCCAAAACTCATCCTCTTTTATAAATGGTGTCTTGGGTAAAATAGTTGAAAAGGAAAAATGGCTCATCAACTAAACAAACCTAACTTAAAAGAATTGGAAAACATTCTTAATCTAAGGTTCAGAGACAAAGATATCCTTCTAACTGCTCTGCGCCACCGATCTTGTCTCAATGAGGTAAAAAATAAAAACTTAATTTCTAATGAACGACTAGAATTCCTAGGTGATGCTGTTCTTGAATTAGTAGTCACTGACTTTCTTTACAATCGTTATCAAGACCGACCAGAGGGTGATCTTACTCATCTTCGGGCTTCCCTAGTTTGCACTACTAGTTTAGCTAAACAGAGCCGACGACTCCATCTGGGAAACTTCCTTCTCTTAAGTAAGGGAGAAAAGCTTCAAGGAGGAAATAATAATGAAAATATTCTCGCCGATCTTTTTGAGGCTATTATCGGAGCCATTTATCTCGATCAGGGATACCAAAAAGCGGCCGAGTTTATTAAAAAACACCTCCTCACTAACTTGCCTAATCGGATCAATCTTCCTCAAGTAAAAGACGCCAAATCATACTTTCAAGAAATAGCTCAGAAAAAATACAAGGTGACTCCTCACTATGCTACTCTGGAGGAAAAGGAGGAAGAAGGAAAGGATAAATTTACCGTCGGTCTTTACCTTGAGAAGAAATTAATAGCTATTGCCAAGGGACGAAATAAAAAGGAAGCCACTGAAAAAGCTGCTCAAAAAGCTTTAGAAAAAATAAAAGCCTTACCCCATTAAAATGGAACTAGGAGCTAGGTTAGAGGAACTAGGTTAGAAAATAACAAATCACAAATTCCAAGTAATCCAAACAAGATCCAAATCACAATGTTCCAAACTTGATTTATTCATATTTCTTTTATTATTCTTTTTATTTTTAATCATTGGTTATTGGGATTTGTTTGTTTCTTGTAATTTGGTACTTGGAATTTAATA
>WFRL01000015.1 GCA_015486555.1 Candidatus Microgenomates bacterium
AATAAAAAGAATAATAAAAGAAATATGAATAAATCAAGTTTGGAACATTGTGATTTGGATCTTGTTTGGATTACTTGGAATTTGTGATTTGTTATTTTCTAACCTAGTTCCGATCTCGTGCGCCTTCGGCTAGATCCCGACAAGTCGGGATGACCTGAAAAAAGAAGAGGAGTCAATTCATAGCGCTCCGCTAGATTCTTCGCGGGGCTCAGAATGACCCGAGAAAAGGTTTTGAAAATTGATCATTGATAATTGGTCATTTACTAAGTTCCAAGTTCCGAGCTCTAATAACCTAGCTCCTAGTTCTTAGTTCCTAGTTCCAAAATCTAAGTTCCAAGTTCCAAGTTCCAAAGTATTTGCTATACTTAAGTAAAAATGTGTGGAATTTTTGCTTACACTGGTGATAAAAATGCAGTACCTAAAGTGCTGGAAGGGCTAGAGAAATTAGAGTATCGAGGTTACGACTCAGCAGGTTTAGCAGTAATCGATAGGAAAAATAGACTAAAGGTTATTAAGACAGTTGGTTATGTTTCTCAGCTTAGCGAAGAAGTTTTCAATCGAAGTCAAACCTTTTACGGTCGTATCGCAATAGGACACACGAGATGGGCAACTCATGGTAAAGTGAATAAAATTAATGCTCACCCGCAATTAGATTGTTCAAAAAGAATTGCCGTGGTTCATAATGGAGTTGTCGAAAATTTTGAAGAGTTAAAAAGAGATTTAAAAAATAAAGGGCATCACTTTGTTTCTCAAACGGATACCGAAGTTATTAGCCATCTAATCGAGGAGTTTTTAAAACATGGTTCTTCTTTTAAGACTGCTTTTCAAAGATCCCTGAGTTCCCTAGTTGGTGCTTGGGCGGTAGCCGTTCTTTCTTCTCTTACTCCTGAAACTCTCTGGTTAGGTCGTTTATCTAGTCCCTTGGCTATTGGACTCACTAAAGAAGAGGTTTATATTAGCTCCGATTCCCAGGCATTTCCTTACAGTGTAAAGAGAGTTGTTTTCCTGGAAGATGGTCAGTTGGCTCGTATATCTCTTAAAAATAAAAAAAGAGTAGAGATCTTTAATCTTGAAGGAAAACCAGTAAATTATCGACTGATAAATAAAGGGCTAATGGAAAAGGTTAGTTTAGCTAAAGGCAAATTTCCCCATTTTATGCTTAAAGAGATATCTGAGCAATCTTTAACAGTAGAGAGGGGGTTAAAAGGCCGAGTTGACTATTTTAATAATCAAGTTGTTTTAGGTGGCTTGCGCTCAGTTGAGGAGAAGTTAAAAGAAAAGGAATTCATTGGTTTAATGGCTTGTGGCACCTCGCTTAATGCTGCCTTAGTAGGCAAGATGTTTGGAATAGGGGCTTTGGGATTATCAGTTTGGAGTGAAAATAGCAGTGATTATAGCCAATTGAGTCTTGATAAAAGAGTTTTAGACCGGTCAGCTGTTTTCTACATCAGCCAAAGTGGAGAAACTGCTGATACCTTGTCGAGTTTGAAGCTGATTCAGAAAAAAACGCGAGCCTTGAACTTGGGTATTGTTAATGTTGTTGGAAGTAGCCTGGCTCGGCGGGTGGAAGCAGGAATCTACACTCGAGCCGGCGTTGAGGTGGGGGTGGCGGCTACTAAAAGTTTTACTAATCAGCTCCTAGCTTTACTTCTAGGGCTAATTTATATTGGACAATTACAAGGCAAGCAACTAGTTGACCAGGACAAATTCTTTAAAGAACTACAACTTTTACCAGCGGTTATTAGTAAGGTTCTTCAGGACAAGGAGAGGATAAAAAAGACCGCTGGGAAGTTAGTAGAGGTTAGGAATTTTATGTTCTTAGGTCGCCATTTGGCTTATCCTCTTGCTTTAGAAGGAGCCTTGAAGTTAAAGGAAATTAGTTACCGTTTTAGTTATGGTGATTATCTAGGAAGCCTAAAACACGGACCGTTAGCAGTAATAAGCCCTGAGAATGTGGTTGTTGTCATTGTTTTTAGTCAAGAGCCCGAGTTAAAGAAGAGTATTTCTAATATTCATGAGATAGTAGCCCGTCAGGGGAGAGTAGTGGTGATAAGTGATCTGCCAGTTAGGGAGTTTCCTTCGTCTATAGAGCACTTTTTACCTCTCCCTCACTTAGACAGTCTGTGGCTGATGCCTTTGGTTACTGCCCCAATTCTCCAGTTATTGGCTTATTACTTGGCTGTTTTTCTGGGTCGAGAAATCGACAAGCCACGCTACCTGGCTAAAAGCGTAACAGTAATATGATTGTTAAGTCAAAAGTTCAAAGTCAAAAGGCAAAAGTCAAAAGCACAGGTTAAAAGCCAAAAGTTTACCTCTTGCGCTCACTCCGCTCGCTAGATCCTTCGTCGCCCCAGCTCCTCAGGATGACCAGAGAGGAGGTGTACCTTACCTCTTGAAGTCATCCTGAACGAGCCGACAGGCGAAGTGAAGGATCTAGCCGAAGGCGCATGAGAGTTAACTTAAGTTTGGGTGCCAATACTTTTGCGCTCGCTCCGCTCGCTAGATTCTTCCCCTCCGCCTCGGAGGGTCAGAATGACTCGAGAGAAGGTTCTTACTTTATGAACTTTCTAACTTTACAAACTAAGAGTTGGTGTATATTAGGGTATGAAATTCATTCTAGTCAGTCGCCAAGATACTCCATCTCAAAAGTGGCATATTCAGCAGTTAAGAGAAGTTGCTCAGAAGTTGCAGTTGGAGTTTAGACTTATTAATCCCTCAACTACTCGAGTAACTGAGGGTTTAATCAATCCTGGAGATGTTATTTATTGGCGGAGTGCTAAATTAGAGGAAAATTATCCTTCTGCTGACCAGCGAACTGTTTTTCTTCTGGGAGCCAAACATCGAGGGGCCTATATAATTAACCCTTCCCTGATCAACCGTCCTTACCTAACTTTTAAATCTGTTCAGCAGGCTTACATCAAAAATTATTTCAGCCACCTAATCAACTTTATTCCTACTTATCTTGTTGCTGATGAGAGAGAACTTTACCTCTTAATAAAAAAGGGTTGGTTAAACTACCCTTTTATTGCTAAGCTTAATAAAGGAGCCCAAGGTAAAGGAAGCTATTTAATTACTCGGCAGGACGAGATAAAGCAGCTTTCTGATTTAAAAGCTTATATTTTTCAAAATTTTATCCCTAATGATGGAGATTATCGAGTGATGGTTGTTGGAGGAGTGGCGGTAGCTATGATGAAACGGGTGAGAACTAAACATCCCTTTTTAAACAATGCTGCCCAAGGTGGGGAGGTTTATCCAGTTGAGAGTTCCTTAAAGCCATTCTTGGGCCGTTTGGCTAGTCGTTTGGCAACAGACTTAGACTTGATGATTGCAGGAATAGATTTAATCTATCATCAAGAAGAAAAGAGGTGGTATTTTTTAGAGGTAAATACAGTTAATCAATGGCAACATCTGCAGGTGATAACTCCTTTTAATATTGCTGAAAAAATAGTTTTAGCAGCTAGAGAGATTAGTAAGTGCCGAGACAGTAATTCCTCTCTGTATCGGAAAGTTGAGAGTTATTATTGGAGTAACTTGGAGTTTATCTCTCCCGAAAAACAAGCTCATTTCTTGATCCGCCAGTATTTGTGGTTTGGGAATAAAGATGTCAAGAACCACCCTACCCTTCGTCGGTTATATCCGGATAATTTAGAGGAGATGGAGAGATTGGTTAAAGGGTATCTGGCTCAACCGGAGTTATTCTGGAAAGAAGTAGTTGGCATTCATCCCTTTCGCTGGCCGGTGATTAAAAAATATCCTTGGTTAGGAGCTTACAACAAGATTTTCTTTACTCTCCTTTTTAGCCACCATCTTTATGGATTAAAAAGTGAAGAGGTTTTGAGTTTATTAGATAAAAAACTCATTCGCCGTTATCTTGATAGATTAGCGGCTCATCCGGAAGAGTTATTTATTCTCTCCAGTCGGGGGATAGACTTCATATTTCTGAGCCGTTTCTTTTTCCCCAAAATAGTTAAGTTTGATAGCGAAAGTTTACTCCAATTAAAAAAGGTAAAACTAAGTAATCCCACTCTTCAAGAACATTTAGTCTCTGAATTTTATCTCCTCGCCCACGCCGTCATTAATGCCTCCTTATTTTATGCCCAGCCAATTAAAGTAGAAGTTCAACTTTATCTCAAAATTATTCGTCGGCTGGAGGAATTAATTACTAGCCATTTTGTTCAGATGTCGCTGGATCAAAAACTAGAGTTTTTAGTAGCCTGTCGCTTATTGAACTACTCTAGCCATTTAGAAGATGTCATTCTCAACGAGGCTCAGTACTCTATTTCTCCTTTTGGTTGTTATTTAGTTGATAAATATAATTCTTGGTCTGGTAGGCAGCAGCTGACCGATCTGGATGGTTCCGAACATCGGAACATTCTTTATCTAATGGCTATAACTAAACCCAGCTTTGGCTTATAATTAAAGTAGTAATGATTAGATATTCATTTCTTACCCCGGCGGATGCAGAAAAGATTAATCTAGATGACCTTGATTCCTTAGTTGCTCAGTTGACTGCCTCCCCAGTTAAACATAATCTGACTAGCTTTCGCCGTTTTCTCAACCAACCCAGACTTTTTCAACTGGCCGCTTTTGCTGATCAACATTTAGTTGGTTTGGCTAGCCTCTTTGTGGTTAGGAAAATTGAGGTGAAAGCAGGCCTTATTGAAGGCGTAGTAGTAGACAAAAAGTATCGCCGCCAAGGTATCGGCACTAAGATGATGAAGATGTTGATTGAAAAAGCCCGCCAAGTTGGAGTGAAGCATTTAGATCTTACCTCCCACCCATCCCGAGTAGCTGCTAATCGCCTTTACCGCCGCTTAGGTTTTCACCCCCGCCAGACTAATCTCTATAGATTGGATCTAAGTTAGGTTCTGGCCACATTTTTTCTTTTGATCAGAGATTCTGCTGTTTCTGCCAAAACACCAGTTAATGTGTGAAGTGTATGTGCATCCATTTCTATTCTTTTTTCAGGACGACGTTGGTTTATAACAAAGGTGGTGTAAGGGGGCTCACTGACCCCCTTTTCTGTTTTAGCTGCCAAGTGGGTATATCTCTTCAAAAAGGATGGGTTGGTGAATCGGTTTCTAAAAAATGGTCTATCAATTTCGGATTGTGTTGTTGCTAATAGCCACAGAGGTAAGTGAAGTAAAGTTATTTCTCCACTCTCAGTATATTTATTAAAAGCTTTAGGAGGAAGGTATTTCGCTACTGCAAGGTAATCTCCACCCTGCGCCTGTAGATGAAGAGTAAAATTAACCTCCTGGAGTATAGTCTGGTTTTGAGGTAGAGTAATAATTGGATTGTGAGGTTCAACCAAAATCCCTTCTTTTGTTAATCTTTCTGCTAAATTGTTCAAAATGATTTGCATTCTTCGGGCCAGAGGTGAAGTTAGAAGTATACTTTCTTGAAAAAAGCGAGCCAGTTCTTCTTCTGGTAACCCCAGCCGTTCAGCTATTTTGCCGATATCTTTCCCCATCAAATTAGACCACCTTGTTGGTCTGTGGAGAACACCCCTACCCAAGCCACAGGTTTTTATTAGGACATCCCCTATTTGTGGATTGTACTCCATTATCACCCTCGCTGGTGGAGTTTTTTCCTCTTTTTGATATTGATGAAGCTGTAGTTCTATTTGCTGTGTAGGTGGAGTTGGAGATAATTTGTCTATAGGATAATGAAGGGGAGCTAGTCGTGTTATTACTTTTAGTCCTCTAAGTCCTGCTATTCTAGCCGTTGCTGAAGCTATGAATGGGGGATTTTCATTTCTTGATAATTCTATTTCGATACCTTGAGGTCCGAAAGTTCTTTTAACTAGTTCTCTAACAATTTCTTCCCCCGCTGTCCATTGGACTTCATGAGCTTGCCTACCTTCTGGGCCTCTTTTGGCCATCCTTCCTCCTTAGTTAATAACTATGTGATAGTCTTTACTATTAGTATATCACTTTAAGCAATAAGCGGGCTGGAGGTGGAACTTAGTATTTAATGGGGTCATCCTGAACGAGCCGAGAGGCGAAGTGAAGGATCTAGCGAGCAGTGC
>WFRL01000016.1 GCA_015486555.1 Candidatus Microgenomates bacterium
AGGGATGTCTGCTTAAGGTTTAGATGCCAATACCTTTGCGCTAACGCTAGATTCTTCCCCTCCGCCATGGAGGGTCAGAATGACCCGAGAGGAGGTTGTATCTTTCCCCTTCCAAGTCATCCTGAACGAGCTGTCAGGCGAAGTGAAGGATCTAGCGAGCAGTGCGAGTGCAAAGGTACTAGCACTTAAGTTTCTTCTAAGCTTTTACCTTACAAAGTTATTAATTGTTTTTATCTAGTTCCTAGATCCTAGTTCCTAGTTCCAATCCCCTGCGCCTTCGGCTAGATCCTTCGTCGCCCAGCTCCTCAGATGACCCCCTACAAAAATCAATACTTTACAGACTAAGTTGCATAATCAATAATTTTGTTAAGGTAATCTACAATCTCCTCTATGTCCTCCTCCGTATAACCATGAACCCGAGCCCCCTCAGCCAAAGTTTCTAAACCAGAGAGAGGACAGTTAAGACAGTGCAACTCAAACTCTTCCTCAAGGACTTGAGCTAAAACAGGATATTTTGTAACAATTTTTGACAAGGGCGTATCAGCAGTAATAGGTTTTTCTTTAGCTTTTTTCTTGCTCATTGATAAGTTCTTTGAGAACTTGAGCTAGCTGACTGTTGTCAACCTGACCTGACAATTCCTTAACTAATCGACCCATTAGCTGGCCAAAATTTTGGGGAGAAAATTGATCAATTGGAATAAGAGAAAGAATCTTCTTTTGTATATCCTCCTTACTCAACTGAGGAGGAAGGTACTTTTGGAGGATGCTTATTTTAACTTTGATTTTTTCTATAGCCTCTAGCCGTCTTGCCTGGAGATTAAATTCCAATTCCTCTTCTTCTTTTTTAATTTGCTTTCTAATTATCTGGAGTACTTCTTGATCAGTGAGGTCTGTCTGCTTTTCTATTTGGGCATTCTTGATTGCCGCTAAGAGAAATCGGAGAACACCTTTTTCTGTCTGATTCCCTGACTTTAAAGCAGTTATCAAATTGGTTTGAAGTTTTTTAAGAAGAGTCATCACTCTATTTTAACAATTTGATAGCTTATCTCGCCTTGGGGTGTCTTCACTTTAACAACTTCTTTCAGTTTCCGTCCTTGTAAAGCCTGGCCAAGAGGCGAATCGATAGAGATTTTTTTCTCTAATGGATTAGCCTCCCAGTGGCTGACCAAGGTAATAGTAAGTTGTTTTTTTCCTGTCTTTAAGGTCAAGCGGCTTCCTAAGCTAGCAACACCCCGCTGTTTTTTAACTACCCTGGAAACTTGAAGAACCGCTTCCAACTCGCTTATCTGATGATCGAGAAAGCTCAGAGCCTCTTTGGCGCTGGTATATTCGGAGTTTTCAGATAAGTCACCAAAGGAGCGGGCCCGAGCCAGTCGTTCAACTAACTGTGGTCGTTCCTTTTTGAGTTGATTTAACCGATTTTTAAGCTCCTCCACCCCTTCTTTAGTTAGAGTGAGGGTAGGTCTCTGATTATTTATCATAAGAATGATTATATAATAAAATTCAAGTCCTTCTTTGCCGCCGAAAAGAGGTTAATCTACTCGGGGATAAAGAAGAATATAAGGGATGAGACTGAGAAGAACAAGGATAGCCGCCGCCTTAAAAAGGAGAGTGAAACCATAAGTTTGAGTAACAAATCCTCCCAGAGCAGCAGCCAGAGACATCCCGATAAAAGTAAGACCGTCATAGATGCTCCACTCATTAGTAGCTTTGTCTTTATCCAGATGCTGAGAAAAAAGGCTGGCTTTTGGCGGTGAAGCTAAACCCAAACCGATACCAACTAGGATTTGAACGAAGTAGAAGGTAGTTAGGTTAGTCGTCCAGTGGTAACTCCAAAAGGCTATGGCTACTAGAGACAATCCTAAAATGGTTATTCTTATTTTTTCTTTATCATCCCTCCCTTCCATTAAGCGGCCGGAGAAAAGCTCAAAAATAACCCGGGAAATCATATAGACGCTAACTCCGATGGCAGCGGTAGCCAGGGTTCCTCCAGAGATATAACGGACTACAAAGATAGAGAGAAGAGGGGAAATAAAGTTAAAACCAGACCAGAAAAAACTTTCTGAGAGAATAAAGGAACGGACAATATAGTTCATCTGATAGTGACTAGGTTTGTGGCCGGCGAAATAGTTTTTCATAATATTATTATATAGGAGGCAAAATGAAACAGTATCATCTTTTAGTTAGTGGTTTGGTTCAAGGCGTCGGTTACCGCCATTTTGTTAGAAGCCGAGCCGAGGAACTAGGTCTCTCCGGCTGGGTTAAAAATAGAGAGGATGGCCAAGTAGAAGTAATGGTCATTGGTCGGGAAGAACTAATAAATAAGTTTATCAATATCCTTCGAAAGGGGCCTATCCTAGCTCGGGTGGAAACAATGGAAAGTGAGGAAGTTAAATCCCTAGATCTTTCTCTTTTCGGTCGGTTCGAGATTATAAAGTGAAGGGTAAAGTTCCCAACCTAAGCCGTGAGGTAACTTAAGTTTAGTAGAGATCTCCCCCAGAGTATTTGCCAATTTTAGGATATCTACCTCATTTACCCTTGGTTCTTGGACCATAACCACAAACAAAACCCCTATTTTTACCATCTTATATTCTTCCTGGCCTAAATTAGTCTCGAAATAACTATTGACTTCTTCTACCAGCTTGCTCAGGAGCTCATCTGCTTTGGTCATCCCTATTTGGGCATTTATCTTTTTCATCTCATTTGGACTGAAAAGAAGAAACGGCTGCCAGCCATTTTCTTGAAGTTCTTTTATCTGTCTCACCGGGTCAGAAGTAATTAAAAAATCAGGAAACTCATATTTCTCTATCCTTAGCTGTTCTGGCGGAACCGGCTGATCATTAAGCTGCCACTGTTTACCTTGAAGAGAAGCTATAGTTACCCCTCTTCCATCTGCTTTATACTCCCCCTTTGCCCTATTTAGACTAAGATCAGCTACTCTAAGCACTTCTTGGAGCCGTGCCTCCTGGTGGGGTGGGAGATGAGCACCAGCTACATAGGCCTTAAAATGGTCCCTATTTAAATGACTGTAGAAAAGTTTTATTATCTCTTCTGGAGCTTGTTTAAGAAGTTTCAGAGGGATAAAAAATAAAGCCTCATCCTCTCCTGATTCTCGATGGCGACGGCCAATGGTTAACTTAGTTCCGTTTCTCAATCTTAATATTTCTGCAAGCCAGTGAATGCTCTGATCTAAACTAGCGAACAACTGCGGCCAATCCCGGTCGTAACGGTCGCAAGAGCGGCCACAAAAATCAATCATCATTACTAACACTCCCCCCTTCATAGCGGTTTCAAGTTGTTTAAGCCATTCTTTTCGGGGAATAGTTCCCCTCTGAACGACTTCTGTTTCCCCTAAAAGAGTGTCCAATTTTTGAGAAAGAGGATGTAATGGTAGCAAAAGATCTCTTTCTGTTTTATTTCTCATTTCACCTCCTCGACTATTCCTCCTCCAATCAACCGGCCATCAAGAGTATAAAAAACAACCGGTTGGCCAGGGGAAGTAATAAAGGCTGGTTTTTTAAGTTGAATAGTTTTTCCTTCAACAGTAGCAGGAATAAGTGAACCTAAATTCCTTAGGCGGACTAAAACCTCTTTATTTTCTATTTTTTCCTCCGGCCAGACCGTAGTTAACTGAGAGAAGCTAATCTTCTTAATCCAACAATCTTCTTTTAAAGAAACAATTAAGCGGTTAGCTGCTAAGTCTTTTTTAATCACATACAAAGGCTTTAAACCGCCGTCTGGGTAAAGGTAACGCCACGGCAGAGTAGAAGGCCGGTTTATCTCCAAGTTATGGCGCTGGCCGAGGGCATAAAAATAAACCCCCTTATGATGTCCGATTATTTGACCGGAGGGGAGGATTACTTCACCTCTCTTAATGGGGAGATATTGGCTCAAAAACTTGTCTAGTTTGACTGGGCCAATAAAACAGATCCCCATCGACTCCGGCCGGTTCCAATTTGGTAAACCTAGCCGCCGAGCTAATTTTTTAACTTTCTCCTTTTTCTTATCTCCTAGAGGCCAGAGGATATAAGGAAGGATTCCCTCTTTAAGCTGATAGAGAAAGTAGGTTTGATCTTTACTTTTATCTATCGGCCGAAAAATGGCCAGTCGTTTGCCTTCCTTTTTTAGCTTAGCGTAATGACCAGTAGCCACCCGATCATAACCTTCTTTTTTAGCCCAGTCGAGAAATAAACCAAACTTTATCTCCCGATTGCAGCTGACATCTGGACTAGGAACCCGGCCTCGAGCATATTCCCTGAAAAAGTCCTCAATTACTCGCTGGTGGTACTCCTTTCTTAAGTCAACAACTTGAAAAGGAATGGATAATTGTCGAGCAATTGCTGCCGCCATCTTTTTATCTTCCTCCACTTGAGGGCTGTTCCAAGCCCAAAAGAAAGCACTATCTACCTGATAGCTTTTTTGAAGAAGAAGATAAACCG
Organism: Candidatus Microgenomates bacterium; assembly: GCA_015486555.1. Lineage (GTDB taxonomy): Bacteria > Patescibacteriota > Microgenomatia > JAADGY01 > JAADGY01 > S014-63. Next base: position 4,440 of record WFRL01000016.1, read on the forward strand.
TTACCGCCGAGTCAACACCACCCGATAGCTCGACGATAACTTTAGTCATTTCTGGTCTGCTGATATTGATGGTAACGCTTTAGCTTATGACGAATATAAAAAATAAGACCCCCGATAAGGAGAAAGAGGATAAGGAAATCAAAGCGATGGAACCAAACACCAATACTCCTCCAGTTAGCCCCCAAGCGGTAACCCACCCAAGCTAAAAATAAGGACCAAAGAAAAGAACCAATAAAAGTATAGAAACTAAACTTAAAAATGTTCATCTCAGCTATTCCGGCTGGAAGAGAGATAAAAGTTCTAATAATTGGTAAGAGACGAGAGAAAAAAACAATTGGATGGCCGTACTTATGAAAAAGATCAATAGCCTCATCAAGCTCGTACTCGAAGATAAGAAGATACTTGCCATAGCGACGGATAAGATAACGAATAACTTCTTCCCCGTATCGTTTACCTAACCACCAAGAAAAAAGCGATCCAATTAGACAACCTAAGGAACCAGCTAAACTAACTATTAAAAGATTGAACCTCCCCTGATAAACTAAAAAACCAGCAAAGGGCATAATGATTTCCGAGGGTAGGGGAATATTAGCTGACTCAATGGCCATAGCTAAAGCCACCCCGCCGTAACCCAGAGTGGCGATAAGAGAAGTAATCAGAAGAGCTAGCTTATCAATAATTAACCCCATACAGGTAATTGTAAATGAGGAAAGAAAGGCGGTCAATTAATAAGGTGTTAGAGTTCGCTGAGATGTTTGGGTTGGAAGTCGTAGTTCTTAAGGTAATCTAGATAACGACTGGTTGTTTCGGTCCGCTTGTGACCAACTATTCGACTAACAACAATAACAGGGGTTCCTTGGAGAAGTTGTTGGGCGATGAAGGTGTGGCGGATATCGGAAACGGTGGCATTTTCTATCCCTGCCTTAGCAAAAGCCCGGTTAATACTGGCTCGAATATTGCGGATAGATAAAGATGTTCCTTTCCTGGTCAAAAAAAGAGCATTGCTATTCCCTTCTGGTCTTGTTTTTAAATAAGTCTCTAAAGCCTTTTGAGCATTCTTATTTAAAGGAATTGTCCGGGCATCATGACTCTCAAAAGCTTGAATATAGAGCTGTTTTCCTTTGTAATCTTTGAGACGCAGACGGGCTACTTCTCCTATTCGGAGACCTGTTTGAAGCATAAGTTCTATCACAGCATAGGTTCGAGGATTGTCGCGAACCGCATCTCTTAGAGCTCCATACTCCAGCCGGCTAAGAAAGCGGGGACCTTTTGAGGGGATGCGGGGATGAGTAATCTCTGCTGCTGGGCTAGTGGGGATGACTTTAAGCTCATTTACCAAGAAACGAAAGAATGTTTTTAGAGTATTTATCTTTCGAGAGACGGTTTTAGGCAGGAATTTTTTCTTAAATAAACTACTCAAAAAGGCCTCGATTGTTTCTTTTTTAATCTTCTTTACATCCTTAATCTGATTCTCCCTTAGAAAGTCAAAGAACTGTTCTAAATCCTTAGTGTAAGCTAGCACCGTATAATGTGACCTTTTTTTCTCTAGAAGATAGTTTTTAAATTTATCTTTTAACTTTTCATCAAGCATAAGTAATCCTTATAGAAATCTCTATCTATGTTATCACTACAGGTTGTTTTAGTCAATTCTGGTAGTACATATTCTAGGAATATAACTTAGTGGATGAACAAAAGTGTTTAAACTTTTTTCTCTCCCATAAGTTTTGTTATAAGATGCTTTATTCGCTGGTCAAAAACCGAAGTAGAAAAATAACTAGCCCAGTTGTAGAGTTGCTTCTGAGAGAAATGAAGCTGTTGAAATTTTCTCCAACTACTGAGCAGACTCTCCAGAGTTAGATCATCAAAAAATAAACCACTTACTCTTTCCTTAACCGTCTCTAAAGAACCACCGGATTTGTGAGCAAGAACAGGTGTACCATAAGCAGCGGCTTCAATAGGAACAATTCCAAAGTCCTCATCTTCAGCTGGAAAGACAAGGGTATTAGCGCCTTGGTAAAGCCGTCTGAGGGTCTCATCATCTACCTGCCCTAAGAACTCGACTGTTGGTCCAGCTAATTGATGGAGTCGCTTTTCTTCTGGACCCTGACCAACTATTTTAAGGTGAAGTTTTAATTTATTAGCTAATTTAATTGCTAACTCTACATGCTTAGCTAAAACGAGGCGAGAGACAACTAAAAGGTAATCTTTCTTAGGATAGGTACGAAATTGGGGTGGAATATTAACTGGAGGATAAATAACCTCAGCTTGGCGATGGTAAGTTTTTGCGATGCGCCGCCGAGTCTCTTGAGAGTTGGCTATTACCACTTCTGGCCGTTGGGAAGCAAGATAGTCATTTAACCTCAGTTTGTGGTTGAGGTAAGGGGCAATCACTTTTCCAACAAAACTTTGCCGCCAGTTACGAGCAGTGGTATAACCATAGAGATACTTGGGTATGGAGTGAAGATAACTAATATGGATGGTTTCCGGACGGACAATAATCCCTTTAGCCATGTACATGTTCGAGGAAGAGATAATCACATCATAGCCACTGAAGTCAAACTGTTCAAAAGCCAAAAGGGCATAGATTCTTAAAGGGGAGTAGAGGTGGCTAATAAAGGGTACTTTGTTCAAGAAGGAAGTTTTTATCTGCCAGCCATCGAATAAACTTTTCTGCTTGCCTAACCTTTGGGGAAGATAAAAAGCAGTGTACAGCGGAGCTTTGGGAAAAAGATGATGAAGTTCAACCACCACCCTTTCTGCCCCTCCCCACTCAGCTAAAAAATCATGAACCAACGCCACCTTCATATCCTTATTATATGGGAACTAGGTAATTAGAACTCAGAGCTTGGAGCTTAGAACTCAGTAATTGGAACTAGGAACTAGGTTAGAGGAGCTAGGTTGAAAACAATTAATACCCCGTAGTAAGAGCTTAGAAAAAACTTGACTTCCAGCGACTTTTGCGCTCGCTCCGCTCGCTAGATTCTTCCCCTCCGCCACGGAGGGTCAGAATGACCCGAGAAACAGGGTTTTGATCATTGGAACTTGAATATTGTTTGGATACTTGGAATTTGTAATTTGGTGCTTTCTTCAACCTAGCTCCTAGTTCCTAGTTCCAACAACTAATCTCCGATACATCTCTGCTTTATTGGGCTTTCCAAGAAAAGAAAAGGCTAAGAAACGAAGGAAGAAACCAATTTTAATCACTCCGTGGGCATAAATTTTCCCTGAGTGACCATATTTCTTAAAAAACAACTCGACGATAAATTCTCCTTCCTTACCCAAACTGATCTCTTTGCGGCTAGAGGCCTGGCCGATATGATAAAAACTAGCGACGGGGTTAAAAAATAACTGCCCCTGGGTAGAAAGCCGCTTACCCAGAAGAACATCCTCTCCATACATAAAAATATCTTGAGGAAAGCCTCCAACTTTTAAGAAAGGTTGCCGCTTAACAGCCAAAAAGGAAGCAGTCAACCAACCAACTGAATGTTTTTTCTGATAGAAAGAGGCGGAAGTAATGTGGTAGGGATGATAAATGAGAGTTAGAGGTTTGAGAAAAAGATCCAACCCCCAAGCCCAGGTAATTAAATTGAAAAAGTTAAGCTGGTAGCCAGCCGATTGTTGGAGGTGCTGATTAGGGAAAAGTATCTTCGGACCAAGAGCAACTACCGATGGTGGGAGAGTTTCCAAAACTTTGAGAAGTTTTTTCAACTCACCTTCATCCCAATAAGTATCATTGTTTACCGAGATAAGCCATCTTCCTTGAGCTATCTGAGCCGCTTGATTGTTAGCTCGACCGAAACCTACATTTTCAGAATTAAAGATTACTTTGTAAGTTGGTTTTTTTTGCCATTTATTAAGGAGTTTCTTTACTGCCGGATTTGGAGAGTTGTTATCGATAATAATAACTTCTATCTCTGAAAGTTTTTCTTTCTCGATGGAAAGAAGGCAGCTTTCTAATTCTTGAGGGGCATTGTAACTAACAATAATTAGGGTGGCTAATTTATCGGTGGCAGAAGGATTCATTATTATCAGTGGGTAAACATTGGCTAATCATATCAACTGCATTCATTATTCCCCCAATATATGGAGGATAAATTTTAACATTTTCCACAACATCACCTAAGGCACATTGACCCTGATTAATGTGTTTGTTGTTGGAAAAGTAGCTCCTTCCAGCCTGACCAGGATAAGGAGCTAAAGCGACATTATGAATAACACTAGTTCTAAAGCTGTTAGCAACATCAGGGCTCATGCCTTCAGCTATAAAATGGCCTCGAAGAGCATTGTCATAAATGCTAGCGCAGAAGGAGATTTCTGAACTTCCGGTCTCAAACCATCTAGCGGTTTCCCCTTTATCACTGACAAAGATACGGAAGGCCCCATTGTTAGCAAAGACGAGGTTGGAGGCAATAGTAGTTAGATAGGGGTAGTTAACATACAGCCAAAGAGGGTCGGAAATATTGTAGGCAGCCAAACCATCAACACATTTTGTTACCGTTACTTGTTTACCATTTCTATTCTCAACACTAGTTTTCCATTTGTTACAAAAGAGAGTCTTAGTTGGTCCTTTTAGCCGTTGGTGACCATTGTTTGTTTCTATCGGCAGCGGTTGAGGATCAGATAATTGGCGAGGTGGAGGGTGGCCTGGTGGCTGACAAACCTGCTTACTTGGCACACTCCCTGGCTGAGGAGTGAAACCGCGGTAATCACATTGATCACAAAGAGGTCCTTTATATCGCTTACCAGTGATTTGCAAATGATTGCAATCCGCTTGGGCTAGAAAATTGTTCTTCTGACTAGGAAGAAAAAGACTGCTAGCAGTCTTAGTTGTAGGAGTAGAGCTAAGATTCCTTGGACTATCGTTTATTTTAGAAACAAGAAGTTTGTTTAATGTTTCGGAAACATCCCGGAGAGCTCTCACCCAAGGAACTTTGATAGCTACCGTTGAATCTTGTTCATTAAAACTAGGGCAGGAATTAACATTGATGGATCCTCCATTTTCTTTATTGACTAGAGTAACTGGGTTAGCAAAAAGAGGGATCTCTTTCCAGTACTTACTCAGAGAGTTTTTCTGCCATTGTTTTAAGGCTTGAAGATAACTAGGATACTCAGAAAATTCTCTTGCTAAGGGTTTAAGGGGAATGGTGGTTATTTCCATCCGTCCCTGATCAGTTAAGATAGTACATTCATTAGCTTGATTGGGGCACTTCTTTTGATCAGCATTCTGGCCATTACAATAAACCCCGTTCTTACAATTTAGCCAGTATCCTTTCCGGTAGGCATCTTGATCACCTTGGGTTAAAAGTTTAGTTAAAACTGAGGGTTCTGTCTGGCCACTGTTATAAATTAAATCGCCAGCCAGATACTGAGCAATACTTTTTACATAAGGAAGAGTTATCTGGCCAAAGTGCTCTAAAAACAAGCCTCGGGTAACCTTGCGAGGTCCGGAATCTGGGTACTTTAGTTCCTCTTTCTGGATAAGGCGGATAGGGTCAGAAACAGCTGGAGCTAAATCTCCGTCCGGTGATTCTATTCTTAACTGGGAGGTATCACCACTTACTCTACCTTCGCCGTAGGTGGAACAGTAATTAATGGAAGTAGCCAGTCCACAGCCGTCGGGGTGGCAACGAGTTAAGTTTAGACCTTCTGCTTTTGCTTTGTTTAGGAGAGTGGTAATAGCAGATGGGGCAGGGGTGGGGGCACCAAATGTAACTTGAGCATCAAGACTAGGATGGTAAGCCCCAGCGGTGCCAGACTTAAAGATATTCCACGATTTTTCTTGATGCTCGGGGTCATAAGAAAAGACAGCAAACATTACTGACCCTAAACTCCTTTCGGCTTTCTCCACAAAGGGCTTAAGGTACTCATCCCGATAAATTACTCCTTCATTAGGGTGAACCACTCCTGCTTCAACTCCGTAAACTAGTTTGTTGCTGACATGGTAGAGATTGCTAACCACATAACCAAAATTGCTAGCATTATCGAGAGGGATTTTTCCTGTCGGGTATTGAAATACTTCTCCGGGATTCTTTTCCACATCATAAAGGTTCATAGAGATGCCATCAAATTTTTGGAAAAAGTTCGGCTCTTGCCGAAGAAGTTCGTTTATATACCCGGCTACATCCGGCCGGTTGCTGTTAAACATTGGTGAAAGCAACTCAACTTTTGACCCTCGGATGCCCAATTTATTAAACTGATTTATTAGTTTATTAGTGTAGTCAATCACTACCTTTTGTGGCTGATAATCCCCACTGCCAGTTTGGTTTGGTTCATTAAGAGGCATAAAAAAGATCTTTTTACCACCAGTATCCATACTGGCTAGGGTGTAAGCCCAACTAATCGCCCAGTTGGTTCCATTCTGGCCGGCAAAATTCTGGCCGGGGTAATGACCACGAATGATAACATTGACATTATAGCTTTTAATCATCTGGGATAGCCAGGGACAATCTCCTGGAGTGGCCATAACCACCACCCAGCCGCCGGGACCAACCAAGTTGGCGGCTTGATCAAACTCTGAGTGGTGGGAACCGATGTTTACACCTGGCTGGGCAGCTAGAACAGAGGGGACTCCTTTAAAAATCAACCCTCCGACAATAAAGAGAGAAACTAATAAAAAGATTCCTCCTCTTAGTTTTCTCATACTTTATTTTAAACTATTAGTGATATTAGAATAGGTAATCGGAACTTGGATCTTGGAACTTAGAACTAGGGAATCAGAACTTAGAACTCGGAACTCGGAACTTAGCATTTAAGGGAGTCATCCTAAGCGGAGCGAGGAATCTAGCGAAGCGCAGAGGTACTAGCACTCAGCTTTGGGAGTGCACCCCTGCGCCTTCGGCTAGATTCTTCGCTCCGCTCAGAATGACCCGGGGAGGAGATTGTACCTTCCTCCTCGTTCCAATGTAGGGAGTGCTATCATTAATAGTAGAGTTAAGTAAAGGAGGTCTTTTATGTATGGTGGTTTCAGTTATCTCCATCTTGGTGAGGAGATTGATCCTAACAACTATATCACAGCTATCTTTAAGGTAACATCACGCTTACCTCTTAAGACAGCAGCTGAAGCCATTGCTTCAGAAAGCTCGATTGGAACCTGGACTGGACTTAGGGCTCTAAGTGAGGAGCGATTTAATAATCTAGCCGCTAAGGTTGTCTCTATCGACCATCAAAAAGGAATTGTTGAGATAGCCTACCCTTTAGTCTTGTGGGAAGAAGACAATCTAGCTCAACTTCTTTCCGGTATTGCTGGGAACATTTTTGGTCTTAAAGAGATTGATGCTCTTCGTCTGGAAGACCTTCTTATTCCTGAAAAATATACTCGCTACTTTAACGGCCCAGAGTTTGGTATTGATGGTATTCGAGATACAGTAGGTGTTTCTCAACGGCCGCTTTTAGGAACTATTGTTAAACCTAAAATTGGTCTGACCCCAAAAGAGCACGCTCATGTAGCCTATTTAGCTTGGCGGAACGGAGTTGATTTGGTTAAGGATGATGAAAACTTGACCAGCCAACCCTTTGATAATTTCTACGAAAGAATTAGCTACACTCTCGAAGCAAAAGCTAAAGCTGAGGCTGAAACTGGTGAGAAAAAGATATATGCTGCCAACATTACTAGTCAGCCAGATGAAATGTTGAAAAGGGCTGAGTTTGTTAAAGAAAATGAAGGTAATTGTGTCATGTTGGACATCTTGACGGCAGGCTTATCTCTTTTGGAATATTTGAGGAAACAAGATTATCATCTCCTCATCCACGGCCATCGAGCCATGCACGCTGCCTTTACCCGAGATAAAGATATGGGGATAAGTATGCTAGTCATCGCTAAGTTGGCTCGCCTAGCCGGGGTAGATGAGCTTCATATCGGAACGGTCGTCGGAAAAATGGAGGGAGATAGAGAGGAAGTTATGGGAATTCATCGAGCTCTAGCTGCCCCTTGGTATAATATTCGCCCGGTAATGCATGTTGCTTCTGGAGGAGTTCATCCAGGAATGGTAGAGAAACTTCTTTCTATCACTGGCCGAAATGTAATTATTAATATGGGTGGAGGTATTCATGGCCATCCAGGGGGTACAGCTGATGGAGCCCGAGCAGCCCGCCAAGCGATTGAGTTAGTCAGTCAAGGCCAACATTTAGAAAAAGCTCTAGAAAGTAATAAATACCCTCAACTCAAAGAGGCTTTGGAAAAGTGGGGAATCGTTAAGTAATACAGTTAAAAAGTTCATAAAGTTGTAAAGTAAACATTATCAGAACTTAGAACTTAGAACTTAGAGCTTGGAACTCAGTAAGAAAGCACTAAACCTGCCTGCCGGCAGGCAGGTTCTAAATTCTAAACTCTAATATCCAAACCCCAAAAGAAATTTCATTCTTTACGGGGCAGGCAATAATCAAAATCCTAATACCAAAACAAAACCTTCTTTTTCGCGTCATTCTGAACGAATGTGAAGAATCTAGCGTTAGCGCAAGGATTGTGGCACTCAAGTTTCTTTTCATTTCCTACCCCAAGGTTAATTGAGTGTTTTTTCTTTAACCCAGTTCCTC